>CBJLQC010000429.1:0-3166 GCA_966424955.1 uncultured bacterium
TCCGGCGAGGAGGAAGAGCTTCTCGAACGACAGCACCATCGCCTGCTGCCGCGCGGCATGGCGTACGAAGCGACGAGCGCCAACATCAAGCAGCTCGAGGAAGAGAAGCGCCGCCACGAAGCGCGCTCGAAGCAGCAGTTCCTGGAAGCGCGCCGGCGCGCCTCGCAGTTGGAGAACGTCTCGCTCACCTTCCACGCGAACGCCGGCGAAGAGGGCAAGCTCTTCGGCTCCATCACGAGCGCCGACATTGCCGAGCGGCTGAACGAGCAAGGCCTGGATTTCGCGATCGACAAGCGCGACATCGAGCTGGACGAGTCGCTCAAGGCGCTGGGCGTGTACAACGTGCCCGTCCGCCTGCACGCCGAGGTCAAGCCCGAGATCAAGGTGTGGGTCATCAAGCAGGACTGAAGGGAAAGCGGGGCAACGAGTACGTCGCAGCGACTACTTCGCTGCGCCGCACGCGTTGCGCCTCGTAAACCATGGCATTAGCTGCACGAAAAAAAGACCGGCTGCCGGCCGATTTGCGGCGGGCGATCGAGCTCATCGTCGATCGCAAGGGGCAGGACATGCTGCTGCTCGATCTGCGCGGTCTCTCCAACTCGACGGATTATTTCCTGATCGCCAACGGCACATCGGACACGCATGTGCGCGCGATTGCGGATCACCTCATCGACCAGCTGACCAGCGAGGGCATGAAGCCCGATCATATCGAGGGCCTCCGTACCGGCCGCTGGGTGTTGATCGATTTCATCGATTTCGTCATTCACGTTTTTCACCCCACCGCGCGCGACTTCTATCAGCTCGAGCGCCTGTGGGGAGACGCGCCGACTATTCCAATCGAGGCTTAGCGCTCATCGGCGTGGTATCGCGGGCAGTCAAGCCTTTTTGCCCGGCAGTATCACCACTATTTTTGACGACCAATGCAAAGAGCCGAGGGGTGGCCGGATGCGGTTTCTCTCGATCCATCGAGCGAGGTCGCGTCACCTGTATTCGAGGAGTCGCTGGCGAGCTGGGGGTCGACGCCGGTCGTCCTGCTCGCCGTGGGGCCGCTGGCTCAGCGTGCGGGTTGGTCCGCGCGGGCCGCGGTCGCGATCGCCGAACGCATGGCCACTACCGGCCAGCGCGTGGTCCTCGCCGATCTCTCGCTGGACGAACCTGAGCTGCATGCGGTGGTCGGCACCGAGAATACCGAGGGGCTGACCGACGTCTTCCTCTTCGGTGCCTCGGTCGATCACGTCACGCGCATGCTGCCCGCGCACTCCTTCGAGCTGATCCCGGCCGCGCCCTTCACACCGGATACGGACGAAATCCTCAGGCATCGGCGCTGGAGCGTGGTGTTCGAGGAGCTGGCCGCTTCCAAGACGCGGCTGCTGCTGTACCTCCCGATTTCGCTGGAGGGTGCACGCGCGTTTTCGGACCGGGTCGGGCACACGGTTGTGCTGGCGGACCGCTGGGAAACCGAGGCGGTGCGTGCGGCCCTTTCGGCGGATGCCGAAGTCATGGCTTTCCTCGCGCCGCCGGAAACCGTGGCGGACGACGCCACGACAAGCGCCGCTCCACCTCGGCCGGCGGAGCTCCCGGCGCCCGAGCCGGCGCCACGGCTCGATGAGGCGGATTTCGAGAAGATTCGCATACCCAGGGAAAGCGCGCGCGAGGCATTGATTGCCGATTTGCGCAAGCGACAGCGTGCCGCGCTCATGGATCCCGCGCCGCGGATCACACCGCTGCCCGAGGAAGTGGATGTGCCGCGCCAGCGGCCGGTCGCGCCGGCCCCCAGGATCGGTGGCGGATTTCCACCCGCCGCGTCGCTGAGCGAACCGACTTTCGCGACCGAGCGCAGCGAGAAGCCGCGGCGGCGCGTGCTGCTGCCCGCATTGCTGGTCGTGCTGCTGGTCAGCTCGGCGGCGGCGGGCTGGCATTACTGGAACGAGGGGTGGGTGCCGAGGCGTACGCTGGAAGCGGGAAACGGCGCCAGCGGCACCGCGGCCGCGCGACCCGTGGCCAATGCGCGCCCCACCGAGCCGCCACTGCCGGTCGGCCGGCCACTGCCGTATTCCGTCGCCATTGCCGGGTACCAGGTGCTGGACCAGGCCGAAGAACGCCTGCAGCAGCTGCGCGCCGAACAGCCGGCCATTCGCTTCTTCATTGCGCCGACCGTCGTGCAGGGATCGCTGTTCTATCGCGTGCTGGCCGGCCCGCTGGCCGACAGCTCGAGCGCGGTGGCCATGCGTGACACACTGATGGCGCGCCGCGTCAAGACATTTACCTCGGCATCCGACCTGTTGCTCGCGCCCTACGCATTTCTGCTGGGCAGCTATGCCCGCCGCGGTGAAGCGGAGCTGCGCGCGCAGCAGGCCGCGGTGCGCGGCATTCCCGCTTACATTGTGCCGATCGGCGACGCCGGCGGCATGGCGTTGTACAAAGTTTATGCTGGCGCTTACACCGGCCCGGGCGACGCGGAGTTCCTGCGCGAGATCCTGAAGGCCGCCAGCCTACCCGATTCACTTGTAGAGAGGACCGGCAGTATCCGCTCATGAAGCTTCGTCGTCTCAGTTTGCAGGGCTTCAAGTCCTTCGCCGACAAAACCGATCTGAAGTTCCACGAAGGCATCACCGCCATCGTCGGGCCGAACGGCTGCGGCAAGTCGAACATCAGCGATGCCATTCGCTGGGTGCTCGGCGAGCAGCGCCCCACCGCGATCCGCGGGTCGAAGATGGAAGAAGCGATCTTCCAGGGAACGACGCAGCGTCGCCCGGTCAATCGCGCGGACGTCTCACTGGCGTTCGACAATGAAGAAGGCCGCCTGCCGGTGGCGGGCAACGAAGTCGAGATCCGCCGTGTCGTGTTCCGCGAAGGTGGCAGCGACTACCAGCTGAATCGCAGCTCGGTGCGTCTGCGCGACATTCTCGACATGTGCCGTGACACCGGCCTGGGCGCCAACGCCTATACCGTAATCGAGCAGGGCATGGTCGACGCGATTCTTTCGGATCGCCCGGAGGAACGCCGGCACATGTTCGAGGAAGCGGCCGGCATCGGCCGCTACAAGGATCGGCGCAAGGTCGCGCTGCGCCGGCTGGAAGGCGCCGAAACCGATCTGTCGCGTCTGAACGACCTGATCACCGAAGTCGAAGCCAAGGTGCGCAGCCTGGGGCGGCAGCGCGCACGG
>CBJLQC010000430.1:0-3161 GCA_966424955.1 uncultured bacterium
GGCCAACGCGACCGCGCATAACCGGGCGCAGGTCATCTACTACATCGCCGAAAATTTGGCGGCGCGTGCTGACGAGTTCACCACGCGACTGGCCGCACTGACCAACGCGAGTGAAGAGGTTGCGCGGGCCGAGGTCGATCTTTCGATCGAGCGGCTATTCACCTACGCCGCCTGGGCCGACAAGTGGGACGGCTACGTCCATCATACGCCGTTTCGGAACGTGACGCTGGCCATGCCCGAAGCGATCGGCGTGCTCGGCCTGGCGTGTCCTGACGAGGCACCGCTCCTCGCCTTCATTTCGACGGTCGCGCCGGCTATTGCGCTGGGAAACACGGTCGTCGTCGTCCCGTCCGAGCGCTGGCCCCTGCTGGCTACCGACATGTATCAGGTCTTCGACACTTCGGACGTGCCGGCCGGCGTCATCAACATTGTGACCGGCCCGCGCGGCGAGCTTACGGAAGTGCTGGCTGCGCACGACGACGTCGACGGCCTGTGGTACTTTGCCGCCGACGAAGGCAGTGCCGCGGTCGAGCGCCTGTCGGCCGCCAACATGAAGCGCACGTGGGTGAGCCATGGCTTCGCCCGTGACTGGACCGATCCGCAGCAGGCGGAAGGACCCGAATTTCTCAGGCATGCCACCCAGGTCAAAAACATCTGGGTGCCGTATGGCGAATAGCACGTGCGTACGGTTGCTGCGCGCGCGGCGGCCCGGCTGATGCCGCGATGACGTTCGTATCACGCTCGACATTCCGCGCGCGCTACTCGGAAACCGATCAGATGGGGATTATCCATCATCCGCAGTATCTGATCTGGTGTGAGATCGGGCGTACCGATTACATCCGCGAATTCGGAGCGAGCTACGCCGAGCTGGAGCGCGCCGGGCTGCTGCTGGCCGTAGCCGAAGTGTCGGTGCGCTACGTGGCGTCCGCCCGTTACGACGAGTCGATCACAGTCGAGACTGCGCTCGAGCGCGTGCAATCGCGCGCGCTGACCTTCAGCTACCGGATCTATCGCGAGGAGCCGTCGCCGCGCACACTGCTGGCCACGGCTACCACCAAACTGGTCGCGACGACGCGCGACGGCGTGACCCGGCTGCTTCCTGCTGACCTCCTCGAGAAATTCCGAAATGCGGCTGCCACCACCGCGTAGTCTGCTGCTGCTGCTCCTGACGGCGTGCGCGAGCGTGCCGCAGGCGCCGCCTCCGCCGCCACCACCGAGTGCGGCGCTCAGCGAATCCGACATCGATCTCCTTGCCGATCTCATGCGCCGCGAGGACAACCGACAATATGACTCCGCCACGTTCCATGGCTTGCTGGGCTCGCCGCAGGAAATCCTGCGCGTCTCGGCGGTGCGTGCGCTGGGCCGCATCGGCGACCGGGCGGCGACCGGTCCATTGACCCGGGCCCTCGCCGACAGCAACGCACGCGTGCGGGCCGAGGCCGCTTTCGCGCTGGGGGAGCTGGGTGATTCGTCGGCGGCCGTGATCAATGCCCTGGCCACCGTGGTGGCTACGGAGGGCGAGCCCGCCGTCGAAGCGATCGGCGCGCTCGGCAAGCTGCGCAGCGAGTACGCCCGGACGCTGGTCGAACATGTGCTCACGCAGGGAGCATCACCGGCCAAATTGCAGGAGGCGCTCCTCGCCATCTGGCGTTTTCCCCGCCGACCCGCAACGACGCAATTGATCACGCGCTATGCCCGGCACGCCGACGCGGCGACACGCTGGCGGGCGGTGTACGCGCTGACTCGCAATCCGGCCGAGCCATCCATCGTCCCGCTGCTGATCGATGTCCTGCGCACCGACTCCGGCTATGCCGCATCGTTCGCAGCGCGCGGGCTGCGGGCTGCTACCGCCGACTCGGCCGGCCGCCGGCGCGAAGCGAGTGCCGTTCTCGTTGCGCGCGTGAATGACGCGGCCGCCGCCATCCGCACCAATGCCCTGACTACGCTGGCCGGGTACCGCGATTCAACCAACGTACCGTCCCTGCTGCCGCTCCTGCGGCATGGTCACATCAACACGCGTGTGGCTGCGGTGCAGGCCGTGAGTGCGTCAGGTGGCGCACCGGCGCGCGCGGCACTGGACGCCCTCGCGCGCAACAGCGGGGAACGGCCCGTGGTGCGAGGGGCCGCCCTCAATGGGCTGTTCGGGCTCGATCCATTGCGCGCCCGGCCGCTGGTGGAGGAATTCGCACGGTCGCCCGATTGGCTGCTGCGGTTGTACGCTGCGCGCGCGGCAAGCGCGGCTCCTACCGAGCAGGCCCTGCCGATCTGGCGGACGGCGGCACGTGACCGCGACGCGCGGGTCGTCGTCGCCGCGGTGGAGGCAGCCGCGGGCGCCCAAGACACGCTGCCCGCGGCTCGCGCGTTGTTCATCGAGCAGTTGGCGGCTGCCGACCCGTTCGTGCGGGCCGCCGCCCTCGCCGGACTGGAGCGGTACGCTGACCCGGCCGACCAGATCCTGTTGTTTGACGCCTATGCGCGCGCGCAGCGCGACACGGTGCCGGAAGCGGCGGTGGCCGCCCTCGATGCGATTGCTCGCCTGGTTCAGCGCAACGGGGCCGTCGAGCGCGCATTCCGGATTCGCTTTCCGCAAGGAAGCGAATGTCCGCACCCGGAAGTCCGGCGTGCCCTGAACCGGCACTTCCAGCTGCCCGACACGTGCGGATTCACGGCGACCGCGCGGGTTTACGAGCAGGCGGTTCGCAATCTCATTCTGCCTGCGCTGCAAGGCGCCCATCCGCGGGCGAAAATCCAGACCGCGGGCGGCGCCATCGAAATCGAGCTGCTGCCGCTGGCTGCTCCGAATACCGTGCGCAACTTCATGACGCTGGCCGACCGCCATTATTTCGATGGCAGCCGCTGGCATCGCGTGGTGCCGAACTTCGTGCTGCAGGACGGCGATCCCTACGGCAACGGCTCGGGTGGACCCGGCTACGCGATACGTGACGAGATGAACCGCGTACGCTACCTGGAAGGCACCGTAGGCATGGCGCTCTCCGGCCCGGATACCGGCGGCAGCCAGTTCTTTATCACGCACTCGCCGCAGCCCCATCTCGATGGAGGATACACGGTGTTCGGTCGCGTGACGCCGGCAACGCTGCCGTTGATTTATCGGGTTGCGCAGGATGACGTGATCGAGCGGATCGAGATCGTGCGGTAGGACC
>CBJLQC010000431.1:0-3157 GCA_966424955.1 uncultured bacterium
CCTGGGTTTCGAACAGCGACGCGTACACGCCGGCCTTCTCGACCAGCTCTTCGTGCGCGCCCGCTTCGGCAATGCGGCCGTCGACCATGACCAGGATGCGGTCCGCCCGGCGCACGGTCGACAATCGGTGGCTGATGAAAATGGTGGTGCGGCCGCGCGCCAGTTCGTGGAACCGGTCGAAAACTTCCGCCTCGGCGCGCGGGTCGAGCGCGGCGCTCGGCTCGTCCAGGATGATGATGGGCGTCTGCCGCACGAATGCGCGCGCCAGCGCGAGCTTCTGCCACTGCCCGATGCTCAGCTCGACGCCGTTCTCGAATTGCCGGCCCAGCATGGTCTCGTAGCCGTGCGGCAGATTCCGGATCACCTGGTCGGCACCCGTGCGGCCGGCCGCGGCCTCGATGGCATCCGAGTCGGCCGGCACATCGACGTTGCCCAGCCAGATGTTCTCGCGCACGGTCAGGTAGTACTTCGCATAATCCTGGAACACGACCGCGAATTGCTTCCGCAGGTCATCGACCCGCACTTCGCGCAGATCCACGCCGTCGATCCTGATCGCGCCCTTATCCGGGTCGTACAGGCGACACAGCAGCTTGACGAGCGTGGTTTTGCCCGAGCCGTTCTCGCCCACCAGCGCGACATGTTCGCCCGGCGCGATCGTAAAGCTGACCTCATCCAAAACCTGCCGCTCGGTCCCGGGATAGCGGAAGCTTACGCGATCGAACTCGATGCCGCGGACGATGGGCGTCGGAAACGCGACCGGCAGCGGCGGATCGACCACCTTCGGCTTCAAATCGAGGAACCGCACGAAGTCGGCGAGGAACAGATTGTTCTCGTACAGGTTGGCGACTCCCTGCAGCACTTCCCGAAAGAAATCCTGCGCTCGCTGGAACGCGCCGAAATACATGACGACGTCACCCACCGATATGTCGCCGGCCAGTGCCCGCTGCGCGATGAAGAACATGGCGCCGAACACGGCCGCGACGGTCACCGTCTGCGCCACCAGCTCCTGCAGCGTCTGGCGCGTCCGCAGCTGCATTCGTTCGCGCATCACCTGGTGCCGCAGGCGGCGATGCCGGCGGCGAAACTCATCGCCCAGGCCGAATACACGCATCTCCTTGGCGTAGTCGATCGACGTCAGGATCGTGGTGAAATAGCGCGTCAACCGTTCCGCGGGCGTGCGCCGGCGCGTCCACGCGTACAGCCGGCCGGACGCGCGCGTCTTCACGAACAGACCCGGTATCGCCGCCGCGAGCAGCGCGACGGTGATCAGCCAGTGAAAGGCGAGCAGCAATCCCGTCACCGCGATCAGGGACATGCCCGCCTGCCCGATCTGCGTGAGCGCAACGACGACGCGCGACGGCCGCACCGGTGCTTCGGCTTGTGCGCGCAGCAGCGCATCATGGTAGCCGGTGCTCTCGTAGAACTCGAGGTCGACCTCGAGTGATTTGCGGTACAGGATGTCCTGGACGTGATCGCTCAGGCGCTGCGACTGCGCTTCGGTGATGAGCGCCGACAGGTTGCGCAGCGCGGTACCGGTAATGGCCACGGCGCCGGCGGCGGCAATCAGCAGTCCGAGCCGGCTCGTCACGCCGCCGGCGGCGAGCCCGGCCGCTACCGTGTCGATGATTTCCTTGAGCAGGTACAGCGCGAGCAGCGGGATGACCGCTTCCACGACCATCAGCACGAGCTGCAAGGCGAGCCAGCCGCGCCCGCTTTGCAGGACCAGCCCCAGACCCTGCCGCAGCGGCGTCAGGTAGAGCTTACCGCCGGTTTCGGATGTGCTCATCAGTACGTTTTCTCGAACCAGCGGATGAAGCGGCCCATGGTGATACCTCGCAGCAGCAGCAAGGGATAGTCCTTCTCGTGGGCCAGGGTCATGCGGTCAGGCCAGCTCTCGGTCAACCGACGCAGCTTCGGCAGATCGAGACAACGTCGGGCGGTCTCGGAGCTTTCCAAGCGAGCCAGCTCCTGCGCGATCTCGCCGCGCAGCGCGGGCAGCCACTCCGGCCAGTCCGCGCTTTGCATTCCATAGCTCGAGCGCAACCGTATCTCGTCGGGCACCCTGCCCGCCATGGCCCGCCGGATCAATGAACGGGTAACCCCTCCGCGCAGATACTGCGAGCCTGGCACCGCCATGCAAAACTCGACGACGCGCCGGTCGGCGGTAGGATCGCGCGTTTCGATGCCGAACCAGGGGCGCAATCCGCTATAGACATCGTAAACGTCCGCCCCTCCCGCGAGCACTGCCAGGCGAAATTCCAGTTCCGGCAGCCGCTGCAGCTCTTCATGATCACGTTTCGCTTCGCGGATCCGCTCTTCGAGATGCATCATGCGGGCAAAATCCGGGTTGATCGCGGACAATGTCGCGTCCAGGACGCCGGCCGGCTTTCGACCGTCCAACCGGCGAAGTCCAGCCGCGAGCGCGGCCGGCAGCAGTGGCTGCACTACCTCGCGGGAGAAAACGTCGCGTCGTCCCGTGCCCGTGGCACGAGCCAGCGCGTGCGTCTCGCGCCACACGCGCCGCCACTGGCCGCGCACGGCGGAATCCCGCAGTGACCGTAAGCCGGTCTGGCTCACGGTCGCGTTGCCCTTGTGCCCCGACAGCATGACGCGCGTACCCGCGGCTGCCGCGCGCTCGTAGATGCTCAGGAACCAGGACGCGTTCGACGGATTCCGCGGCGGCGCACCGGTCATGCGAAACATCGTATCCAGATCGGTGAACGGCGTGCGATCCTGCGTCCGGTGTATCGTCAGGTCGATATTGGGGTGCAGACACGCCAGCCTCTGCACGTCGCCTGATTCATCGACCACCATGCCACGGCGTGCCGGGCCCGCATATCCTGCGCGCGGTGCCGCGTGAAAGGTCAGCAGTCGCGCTCCGCGCTCGCGCAATTCCGCGGCGGCAACGGCTGCGACCGCGGACGAATCGAGGCCGCCACTCGCCATCATGCCGATTGGCCAAGCGCTGCGCAGCTGCGCGCGCACGGCCGTGCCGAAGACTTCGGTGAAGGCATCGACATACGCGGCGTCCGAACCGAGCCGCAGTGTCCGCTCCGGCACGGGAGACCAATAACGCTCGATGTGCAGCCCGGTCGGCCGCGCGGTCAGCGTATGACCGGGCGGCAGCCGGTGAATGCCGCGGTAGAAAGAACTGTCG
>CBJLQC010000432.1:0-3152 GCA_966424955.1 uncultured bacterium
CACCGTCACCGTGGTGCGGGTCGTGTTGAACCAGGTCTCGACCGGGATCTCGCGCGTGACCCGGTCGCCGTTCTGGCGCGTGACGGTCAGGAACGTCGGCATGTAGGCCTGGCCGCGATCCTCGACCGTGATCGTGTTGCCGGTGACGCTGGCGACGGCCTGGTCGAGCTGCCACGTGGTGTTGTACCAGGTCTGCCAGAACCAGTCGAGATCCTTGCCGCTGGCATTCTCGAAGGTGTTCCACATGTCCCACGGATACGGATGCTTGTACTTCCAGCGCTGCGCATACGTGCGATACGCGCGCATGAACGTTTCTTCGCCAAGGATGGCGCGCAGCGCGGTCAGCAGCGACGCCGGCTTGTCATACGAGGCGGTACCATACGCGTACGGATTGTAGTGGAAGGCCGACTGCGTGGTGATCTCGCCCTCCAGTCCGGCGCGCACGACCTGCAGGTAGGACTCCTGGTCTTCGATCTCGAAGTGCGCGGGGTTGCCCGGCTTCCAGAAATCACGCTCCGCCTGGTTCTCGTTGTACGCCGTCGTGCCTTCGTCCATCCACGTGTAGCGGCGCTCGTCGCTGGAAACGAGCATCGGGAACCACATGTGCGCTTCCTCGTGCGCCGTCACCGAGTAGAGCGCCGTGTCGCCGCGCTCGTTGTAGTCGCCGATCAGCGTCATCATCGGAAACTCCATCCCGCCGCCGATGATGTCGGCACCTTCGACCGCCGTCATGTGCGGCCACGGATAGGGAATACCGATGTAAGTCGACAGGAAGCTGATGGCATGCGCGGAGTAGCGCGCGCTGTTGCGCCAGAACGGCGCGTCCGCGCGGTAGAACGCATCCACACGCGCGTAGTCGGGACGGCCATCGCCATTGCGGTCGCCGACCGCTGTCCGGCGCGCATCCCACAGCGACTCGCGGGTCATGCTGAACGCCACGTCGCGCACGGAATCGGCGACGAAATGCCAGCGCAGCCGGCCATTGGTGCCGCGTGCCGTGGCGCGCGCCAGACTGCCCGCACCCAGAACATTCACGACTTCATCACTCTGCTCGGCGCGCTGCAAACGCTGATACACGTCCGGGGCGAGGACCTGTTGCGCGTTGTCGAGTCGACCGGTGCCCATCACGACCCAGCCCTCGGGCGCATCCACGGTGAGATCGTAGTTCGCGAATCCGGCATAAAATTCGGTCGTGCCCACGAACGGATCCGGATGCCAGCCGTTGACGTCGTCGTAAACGGCCATCTGCGGATACCAGTAGGCCAGGAAGAACAGATTGTCGCGGCTGTAGCCCATGCGCTCGCCGGCCCCGGCCTGCGGAATCTTGAACGACCAGTCGATGTTGAGCGTCACCGTCTGCCCCGGCAGCACGGGCCGCGGCGGCAGGATCGCCAGCCTGGTCCCGAACACCTGGTAGCGCGGCCCGGCGTTACCAGGACGCAGCTCGGTGCCGGCCACCGTCACACGCTTCAATTCGACGCCGCCCGTCACCTCCGCTTCCTCGTTCCGCTGGGCCTCCGCGCGATGGAAGTTCTGGGTGAGATCCACATGCAGATTGGCGAGCGTGTCCGGCGAGTTGTTGCGATACGTGATCTCCGCGGTCCCGTCCAGCCGCTTGCTGTCGGTCGCGATGCGCGCGGTCAGCTTGTAGGTGGCGAAATTCGCCCAGTAATTCGGACCGGGCGCGCCCGTGGTCGTGCGCGTTCCCGCCTGAATGGCGGCCTGGTAATTCGGCGGCGGCACGACCGGCCCGAGATACGGCCGCCGCGTGCCCGCCGGTGCCTGTCCCGCGGTAGGCGTCGCCGCCGGCTGCTGCGTCGCGCTGCTGCACGCGCTGGCTGCTATGAGCAATAACCCTATCAGTCTCGTCTTCATCAGTCTCCTCGCGCTATTGCGCGGTTGCTACGGGGCTGGTGTGATAGCAAACCCGGCCAAACCGCGAAAGTGGGGGCAGCCCCCTTTCGGTCAATAACCTTCCTGCTTGTCGACTACGTTGCGCAGCGGCTCGCCCTGCAGATACCGCTGGAAGTTCTCGATGATCAGTTGTGCCTCCCGCTCCCAGAAGCGCGGTGTCGTCGCGCTCACGTGCGGGAGGATCAGCACGTTGGGCAGCCGCCACAGCTCGGAATCCGCGGGCAGCGGCTCCTTCTCGAACACGTCCAGCCCGGCGCCGCGGATCCGGCCCGCGCGCAGCACCTCGATCAGCGCCTGCTCGTCCACGATCGTGCCGCGGGCAAGGTTGATGAGGACGGCGTGCGGCTGGAGACAGGCCAGCTGCTCGCGGCCGATCAGTCGCCGGGTGGCGGCGGTCGCCGGCACCGTGATCACAACCACGTCGCTTTCGCGCAGCAGCCGCTCCAGCGCATCAGCGCCGGCCAGGATCTGCGTGCCGTCATCAGCCGGCCGCGCCGTACGCCGCGTGGCCATCACGCGCATGCCGAAGGCTCGGGCCTTCTCCGCAATGGCGCGCCCCACGCCGCCGTAGCCCACCAGGCCGAGCGTGCCGCCACTCAGTTCAGTTACGGGCGATGCGGCCGTACCGAAAGCGGTCTGGTCCCACCGTCCCGCCAGCTGGTCCCGCAACGCGAAATCGAAGCCACGAGCGAAATACAGCATCATGCCGAGCGCCGTCTCGGCCATGGGCGGTGCGTGGATGCCGGCGGAATTGGTCAGGACGACGTCGCTCTCGACCAGCTCGCGAAACAGCGCCGCGCCCACACCCGCGCTGCCGGTGTGCACCCAATCGAGGGTAGGCAGCGCTTTCAGGAAGAAGTCGCGCGGCACGCCCGACCCCAGATAGATCTGCGTGCCCTCGGCGTGCGCCAGCAGCTCAGCCGAAACGCCGCTGCCATCGCCGCGGCTCGAGACCGGGCTCTCGATCACCTGCAGATGCCAGTCGTGCGGCAGCGCGGCCTTGATCTGCGCCAGCGCTTGCGGCGTGATCGCCCAGCGGCTGCGCTCATCCGTGAAGTTCAGGACGATCCTCCGCATGCGGGCTACCTGGAATCCCGACTGCGTGAAGTCGGAACTGTGAAACCGGGACTGGAGAGGCGGTACTGGAACATCGTGACTGGAACGGCGAGCACCGCGTAGCTGCGCAGTCTCGGTTTTCTCGCTTTTCCAGTCACGATTCTCAGTCCCGATGTTACAGT
>CBJLQC010000433.1:0-3136 GCA_966424955.1 uncultured bacterium
CTGTCCAGCCGCACCGCTTCCTGGTTCCAGAAACCGGTGACCGTCAGCTGCCCGCCCAGCAAAGCCATGTCCACCCGGCCCAGTGCATCCGTGTAGCTGTACGGGAACGCATCGTCGAGAAACGCGCGCGCGCCCATGCCATGCACCGAGCGCGCACCAACCAGGTACGACGATCGCCTGGTAATCGGGCCTTCCAGCATCGTGCGCGAGCCGAGCATGTCGAGCGACAAGGCGGCATGGCTGGCACCATCGCGGCCGGCGCGCGTCTCCAGATCGAGCACGTACGAAAGCCCACCATCGTAGCGCGCGGGCGCGCCGCCCACGTACAGCTTCGCCGCGCGCATGAAGTCCGCATCCAGCGCGTTGATCAGGCCGCCCAGATGGAACGGCGCATACACGGGTGCGCCATTGAGCAGCACCAGCTTCAAATCGGCGGTGCCGCCGCGCACGTACAGGACGTCGGTGGGATCGCCCGGCTCCTGCCCGGGAATGTCACGCGTCGCATCGACCAGGCCGAGCTCGGCCACACCGGGCGTTGCTTCCAGCGCTTTCACCTCCGCCTGACCGAGCGCGGCCCCACCCACCGGAATCGTGTCCGTGGCATCCTTGAAGGCGAGCGCGCGCGCGGTCAGCGCGGGCAGCCGCACGGGGCGCAGCTCCAGGCCGAAATCGAGCACGAGCTCCGTGTTGCTGTTGACCACGACCTCGATCTCGAGCGGCGCATGATCGATATGCGTGGCGCGCAACACGCGCCGCCCGCGCGGCACGTTGCGCAGCACGTAATTGCCGAGTGTATCAGTGGCGGTTTGAATGACGCGGCTGGCGGAAATCACTTCCACGATCGCCAGGCGCAGGGGAGCGCCGGTGCCCTCGCTGCGTACTTGACCCCGCACAGTCGCGTTCGGACCCTGTTGCATCGACAAGGCAGCGACCAGCGCGAGGGAGAAGGCAGCGAGCATACTTCACCGTGTAGAGGGTTCCGTACTTTAACGGAAACGTACACGGCGGGCCAGTCATTAGTGCCCGTGGGGAGCGAAAAAAAGGGCCGCGATTAGCGGCCCGTGCGGTAGATCGTCGCGCCGTCGCGCACAACGGCGGCGTTGCTGACGCCTCTGGGGATTTCGACAATGACGCTGCCACCCTGCACGCCGTCCACTTCCAGCAGCCCGGCGCCGGTGCGGAACCGTGCGCGCGCGGCGGCACCGGTAGCTTCCACGATGGCGCGGTCGCTGTCGATGAGACGCACTTCGACGCGCGCGTCGTCGCTCACGTTCTTGAGGACGATGCGTACGCGGCCACCCACGGCCTCAATGGCAAGCGAAGTAGATTCGAGCGGCTCATCCGGAATCGGCGGCGCCGCTTCGGGCAAGGGCGGCGCTTCGGCGGTTTGGGGTGCATCCAGCAAACCGACGCGAATGAGCGCATCATTGATCCAGCCGCGCAACGGCGAGCCGGGCACGGCCGCGGAAGCCACGGCGCCCAGGCCGACGATGAACAGCGCGGCGCGGGCGAGCGGAATGCGCGGCTTGCGCGCAACCGTGATGGGCTGGACACGGCGCGCCACGGCGAGGCGCGACTGCGCGTGCAGCATGGGCGCGACGATATCGCCTTCGTGAATGAGCTCGCTGAACAGCTGTGCGGCACCACGCATGCGCGCCAGCTCGGCCGCGCACGCGCTGCACGAATGCAGATGTTTATCGATGTCGGCGCGGGCGCCGGCCGTCACCTCGGAATCGAGGTAAGCCTGAAGTTCGCCCTCTGCTACGTGCGTCATCCGCGACTTTGCGCCTGATAAAGATCCGTGAACCTGCGTAATGCCCGGGCGATCAGTGTACCGACCGACGCGGGTGCAACTCCGATAACCTGCGCAATCTCCTCGTACTTGAAGCCTTCTTCGCGCATCAACAGCAATTGCTGGTCCCGCTCCGACAGCTTATCCAGTACCGTCCGCACCGCATGAACCTGCTCGCTGCGTTCGACCGCCTCATCGGGCGGTGCGAAGGAAGAGACCAGCACGGGCGCCGTCGTCAGCAAACGCTGCCTGCGATCGATCTTGCGTGCATGGTCGCGCACCAGGTTCATCGCCACCGTGAACAGCCAGGGCCGCACTTCCGCCTCTGGTAGCGACTGCTTCAGTAGCCGGACGAAGGCTTCCTGCGCAATGTCGTCCGCCACATCCGAATCACCTGTCAATCTGTGAAGGTATCGGAACAGCGACGGATAGAGCTGTTGGAACAGCGAGTCGAAATCCACGCGGCCATCTCTTAAACGCACAGCAGGTTAACGTTGTGACATTGCTATAGGCTGTTGCAGCGACTGGAGTTCCGGCGTCGGTCCCAGCCGGCCCCGGAAGCCGGCGCAAGCCGGAATCGGACCAATAATGGCAAAGGCCCGAACCATTGTAACGGAATGTTACAGCAGGCCGGGCCGGAGAGTGCCGCTTATTTGTCGCCGGTCGTCAGCTGGCGGTCGAAGTCCTTGATCTCGCCCAGGCGCTCGACGGTCGTGTCCAGCGACTGGTACTGCTGCTCGAGCAGGGATACCCGTTGCTCCAGAACAGCCAGCTCGCGACCCGCGCCACCGGCCTGCGCCTCGCGCATGCGCGCGATCGCTTCGACGATCGGCTTGAGGGCAAAACGCGCCGTCAGCCCCACGATGGGAATCAGCACGGTCATGATGCCGAGCGTGCCGAGGACAAGTGGGATCAGAATCTCGGGGCCGTTCATACTCCTGCCTTATTTCGAGTGTTTGGCGATCCAGTCACCAACGATCTGGAGCAGCTCCGGTACGAGCGTCCGGCTGGGCAGTGATGCATACCCCGGTACCTGCCCGACCGGGTCCTTCAGGAAAAGGTGATTTACGTCAGGCAATACGTGCAGGGCAACATCGGCGTTTCCCGCGCTCCGCAGCGCTTGCGCGAGGACCTCGGCCTGATCGGCGGTAACCTGCCGGTCGGTGGCACCTTGCACGATGAGCACCGGCGCGCGTACCCGCCGGACGACCGGCAGCGGGTCGTAGCTGGCAAAGAAGCGAATCCAGGGCTGGTGCACGACCGCCGAGTCGAGCGACTGCATGGCCACCCGGTAGAGCGAATCGCGTTCCGCCTGCGTCTTGCCGGTCTGCAGATCCACACCCT
>CBJLQC010000434.1:0-3135 GCA_966424955.1 uncultured bacterium
CCGCGTCTGCGCGCGCGATTGCCCAGGTAGTGCTGATTGGCGTTGATCTCCTCGCTGGGCACTTCGGGCTTGCTCCAGTTGAAGCGGCGCGCCCAGTAAGGACAGGCGGCCATGCAGTAGCGGCAGCCGATGCACCAGTCGTAATCGATCACCACGATGCCGTCCGGCTCCTGCCAGGTGGCGCCGACCGGACACACCTTCACACACGGCGGATCCTCGCACTGGAAGCATTGCGTGCCGAGATAGAAATGTCCTTCGGCCGGGACTTCGTGATGGAAGGTGGCGTCGGCATGATCCAGCTCGACCACGCCGTTTTCCATCTCGAAGATCCGGATGTACTGGGTTTCCGCGCGCCGGTCGAGGTTGTTCTCGTTGATGCACGCTTCCACGCAGCTGCGAAAGCCCTGGCACTTCGAGATGTTGAACGCGTAGCCGAACAGCACGCCCGGTTGCGCCGGCGTCGACTGTATGCTGACGTGCCGTCCCGTCTTCACGCGGGCCAGCCGCTCCAGGCGATCGATGGTCTGGGCGCGTTCTTCGTCCGACATGAGGCGGTAGTGACGCTTGATGTACTCGCGCCACTCGAGCTGACTCTGTTCGTCAGCGTCTTCGGAGGCGGCCTTGGCAGGCGCGCATGAGCTGACCGCCTGCGTGGCCAGTCCGGTCACCAGCACGGCCAGCGCGCTGCGCCGGTCGAGCTGCGTATCCACCTGTTGGCGCTCGGCCATGTTACCTCTCCCTCCGCTGCAGCCTGGGTGGCCGGAACGGCATGCGCGGCTGCAACGCCGGCGCGTGCGGGTCGTGACAGTCGGCGCAGTTCATGACGACGCGCCGTCCCTGCCAGCCGTCCAGCCGCTTGCCGTGCGCGCCGTTGCTCCACGCCTGCACCTGCGGACTGTGGCATTGCGCGCACAGCAGGTAAGCGTGATCCAGCGTCGCGACTTTGCCACTGACCAGTGCGAGCAGCTCGACATTGTTTGCCGAGTGACATGTCGCGCAGGACGCTCCCGTTTCCGCGGGATGCACGGGCCGCACGTCCGCGTGCGCGTCGGCGGTCCGCTCCTCACCCAGCTGCTGGTTGCGCCCCATGTGACAGGAGGCGCACGGGTACATGCCCGGCTCGCGCATGCCCGAGCGCAGCGAGATGTCGAGCGTGCGCATGCCGAAGCGGCGGCTGTGGCCGAGCTGCGTGGGCACGGTGCGCAGCGCAATCTCGAAGGGCTGATCGCCCGGACCAGTGCGGCCCTGCACGGCGACGGAGACAACTGCGTGCAGCTCACCCGGCTCGAGCAGCCGGGTCGAATCAGCGGGGGCGGCCGCCGGCGCGGCCGGCGCAGCGTGCGGCGGCTCGTTCTCGGCGGCGTCACCGCGCAGGCACGCGCTGGCCGCGAGTGACACCAGGCAAAGCAGTTGGGCGCACGCACGCCGCGTCATGGTGTGCCTCGCCCGCGACTGAAGGCCGCTGCCGTGGAGACGGTGACGTGACACTGGAAACAGCTCGACCACGCGGCGTGCGTGGTGCGGATCTCCTGCACGGCGCCCGGCCCGGCGTGGCAGGCGACACAATTGCCGCGCATCTGCAGGTCGTGCGGAATCACGGGCGGTGCTCCGGGCCGCTGGCCAGTCGTCACCGCCGGCCAGCTCGCACCACGCCAGTCGTTCGCGGCCGCGGACGCCCGCCGCGCGGCCGGCGCATGGCACTGCCGGCACAGCGCATCGCCGTCACCTGCGGGGAAGCTCACACCGACGACCGCGTCGTCGGCCAAATGGCATTGCAGACAATCCGCCAGCTCGGGGTGAGGCGTGACCGGTGCGTAGGCCTCGAAGCGCATGGCATAACCGCCGCGCGCGTGACACGTCAGACAGCGCGTCTGGCGGAACTCATCGGCGGTCAGTCCATGCGGCACACGCGGAGGCGCGCCCGGAAACGGACGCAGCGAGCGGAAGGTCGCCAGCGTGCGTGGATGCGCGGTGCGGCGTCGTGCAGCCGGGTTTTCCAGCGGCGCGGCCGCAGCGAAGAGGCGTGCCTCCGCTTCGATCGGCGGCTGTGCGTCGCGCTCGACGCGCGCCACGGGAGCTTCGCTCGGTGGCTGCGCGGCCGCGCGGCCGCTGGCGCGCGCGCTGAAATTGCCGACCAGCAGTCCGGCCGCACCCAGCGCGAGCGTGGCCGGCAGCACACGCAGCAGGATCTCGACCGCGGGTTTCATGTCACGCGCTCCACGCGCACTGCGCACTTCTGGTAATCCGGCTGGCCGGAGAGCGGGCAGCAGGCGTCGAGCGTCAGCAGGTTGGCCGGCGCATGCTCATCGAACGAGGGAACGAACACCTGGCCGCGTGCCGGCTGCGAGCGCACGTCGACGCGCGCGGGCAGCTCGAGCGCGCCGCGGCGGCTGACCAGACGCACCCGGCCTCCATTGCGGATGCCCAGCGCCTGCGCATCGCGGGCGTTCAATTCGACGTACGCGCCGGGCACCGCGCGATGCAGCGTCGGGATACGGCGCGTCAACGTGCCCGTGCCGGCGTGCTCGAGCACACTTCCGATCGACAGCCAGAACGGATACTCCGCGTCGGTCGCCTCGGCCGGCGGCTCGTACGGGCGCAGCCAGATCCACGCGCGGTGATCTGCGTGACCGTAGAAATCGAATTCGCCGTGCCGCCGGTCCGCCGCGGGATCATGCGCGGTGTTGCAGCGCCACGTGGTTTCCCGTTCGCCCGCGGGCCACAGGACGCCTGCCCGGTTGCGCAACGTCGCCAGACTGGGGAGCCGGTCGGCGGGATGCGCGTGGAAGCGGCGGTACTCGTTCCAGGACGCTTCGACCTGCGTGGCCGGGGTCCAGGGAAAGAGTCGCGCGAAGCCGAGCCGCTTCGCGATCTCGATCATATGCGCGGCATCGCTGGCCGCATCACCGGGCGCGCGGACCAGCTGTGGACAATGCTGCAGCCGGCGGCCCGCGCTGCCGTAAACCGCTTCACGCTCCAGCCACAGCGCCGCCGGCAGGACGACGTCGGCGATGTCGGTCGTCGCCGTGGGATACGCATCCGATACTACGATGAAGCAGTCATCACGCGCGGCGGCGCGGCGGTACCGTCGCAGGTTGGGCAGGCTGACCATCGGATTGCTGCCCTGCACCCACA
>CBJLQC010000435.1:0-3124 GCA_966424955.1 uncultured bacterium
CAAGCCGCTGCCGAACTCGATATCGGAGTCGATCCTGGCTTCGTCGGGCAAGGCACACGGTTGAGGGCGGGGGAGAACATGATGTCGCGAACCATCCTCGCTCTCGCTCTTGCAGGCTCTTTGCTGGGCCTCGGCGCCACCGCAACGGCGATCAGTTCCTGGCCATGATGCGGGCGCGCAATCTGGATGAATGGAAAGCCGCCATGCGCATGCGCGGCTATACCACGTCGAACCTCACCTACGCGGATCGTGCGGGCAACATCTTCTACGTCTGGAACGCCTCGCAGCCGGAATTCCCGGCCAATTACGGCGGCGACTCGGTGGCTGTGCCGGCGCGCACCTCCGCGGATATCTGGACACGGCTGGTACCGTTCGACCGCTTGCCGCAATTACACAATCCGAAAGGCGGCTACATCCACCAGGAAAACGACCCGTTCCATTACACGAACCTGAACGCCGTTTTCGATTCGACGCTGTATCCGCCGCCATTCCCGCGGCCGCAGCTGCGTCTGCGCAGCCAGCACGCGCTGCAGTTGGTCCACGGCAACCGCAAAGTCTCGCTGGAAGAGGTGGTCGCGCTGAAGCACAGCTATCGCATGCTGCTGGCCGATCGCGTGAAGCCGGATCTGCTGGCGGCACTGGATGCCGCGCAGCTGGATGCCGATGCGCGCGCGGCCGCCGACGTACTACGCCGCTGGGACAATCGGGCCGCGCACGACTCGCGCGGCGCGCTGCTCTTTCAGACGTGGTGGCAGCGCTACGCCGCGCGTCTGCCGCAGGACTCGCTCTACGAGGATGTCTGGACGCCCGCTGCACCCACCACCACACCGCGCGGACTGAAGAACGCGCAGCGCGCGGTCGAAGCGTTCGTGTGGGCCGTGCCCGAGACGCGCCGCTTGTATGGTGCGGTCGATGCGCCGTGGGGCGACTTCATGCGCGTGCGGCGCGGCCAGGTCGATGTGCCGGTCGGCGGCTGCGCCGGCGTCATGGGCTGTTTCCGTGTGCTCAACTTCGAGCAACAGCCGGATGGCAAATACGCGGTCAATGGCGGTGATGGTTGGGTGCTGGCCGTCGAGTTCGGCGATGTGCCGCGCGCCTATTCCGTGTTGGCCTACGGTCAGAGCAGCAAGCCGGAGTCGCCGTACTTCAGCGATCAGGCTGCCCTGTTCGCCGCCGGGCAGATGAAGCGGGTTGCGTTTACCGAAGCGGATATCCGCAAGACGACCGTGCGCGCCTACCACCCCGGGCAGTAACCGAGATTGGGTCCGCGCCAGTGCTCAGGCACGTAGCCGTCAGGCAGGCCTGAGCACGCGCCCGGCTCGCGCGTCCGTGTGCTCGCCGGCGCGCACGACCTGCACGCCATTCACCCACACGTGCGGAATGCCGGCGGGATACTGATGCGGGTTGTCGAACGTGGCCGTGTCGCGCACCCGTTCCGGATCGAACGCCACCAGGTCGGCGAACGCGCCCACCTGGATGACTCCCCGACCGGCCAGCTTCACACGCCGCGCCGGCATGAGCGTCATCTTGTGAATGGCGGTCTCCAGTGGCATCAGCTTGCGCTCGCGCGTGTAGTAGCCGAGCACGCGTGGGAACGTGCCGTAGGAACGCGGATGCGTCGAGCCTTCGGCCCGCGCGCGCGCGCCGCCATCCGAGCAGATCATACACAGCCGATGTGCCAGCACGGGCTCGGTCGTTTCCTCGCTCATGCCGAAGCCCACCATGCCGCTGCGGTTCTGGTCGAGCCGCGTGATCTCCAGCAACAACGCGTACGGCTCCACTCCGCGCTCCTTGGCCAGTGTGCCGATGCGCTGACCGCGCGCGAAGCTGGCGGCTTCGCTGGTCGAGGTGATCATCACCGCATCCCATGAACCCAGCTCATCGACCTTGTCGCGCACATACGCCTCGATGCGCGACGCGGTCGCCGGATCATCCAATCGCTTCAGGAACTCCTCGGCACCGCCATCCCGCGCCCAGAGGGGAAACATGTTCGCCAGTCCGGTCTGATACGCGATGTACGGATAACGATCGAACATGACGTCGGTGCCGTGCCGGGCGGCGGCTTCGATCAGCTCGATGACCGTCTCGGTTTTCCACCAGTTGCGGCCGCCCTGCACCTTGAGATGCGAAATCTGCAGCGGCACGCCCGCGCGGCGCGCCACGCCGATCGCTTCCTCGATCGATGCGATCAGCTCGTCATCTTCGTTGCGCATGTGCGTGGCATAGGGCAGTCCCGTCCCTTTCAGCGGTGCGGCGAGTGCAATCAGTTCGTCGATGCGCGCGAAGCCGCCCGGCGTATACTCGAGGCCGCTCGACAGTCCGACCGCGCCGGCCTGCAGCCCGGCACGCACTTCGGCCACCATCCGCTGCAGCTCGTCCGCCGTTGGCGGGCGATCGTCGTTGCCTACCACCCGCTCGCGGATGCTGCCGGCTCCCACCATGCTCGCCCAGTTGACCGCACCGGGCGCCGCTTCCAGCTCGGCCATGAACCCCGGCAGGTTGTTCACCGAGCCCCCGTCCTGCCCCGCGATCTCCGTCGTAACTCCTTGTCGGACCTTCGCTTCCGCGCGAGGATTGGCGAGCAGCACCCGATCCGTGTGCGAGTGGATGTCGATGAACCCCGGCGCCAGGGCGAGGCCGCGCAAATCGATGATCTCCGCGCCCGCGACGTTCAGGCGCCGTCCCAGTCCGGTGATGCGATCCCCTTCCAGCGCCACATCGCCGGCGATCGGTCGGCCGCCCGTTCCGTCATAAATGGTCGCGCCGCGCAGCACCAGGCCGGCCCGCGCTCCCCGCCACGCCCACGCTTCGTGCTGGTGGAGGAGAACGCCCGCCCCGGCCAGCATCGCCCCGCGCATGAATTGTCTTCGCCTCATCTCGGATTACCTCTTTTGGTGGAACGTAGCGAGAGCGGCGCTTTCGAGCACGGCACCGGTGCTGATGCGCTTCTGCTGTTTTCATCGCAGAGGAGGCCGTAGCCCAACAGCCTTGGGCTGCCGAATGATCAGCCGGTAAACCAGGAAGTAAGTTTTTTAATTAACAACAAAGCGCCGGCGTTTCAGTTCCGCCATCGCCAGCGAATTGCGTTGGGCCGCGCGACCTCCTCTGCGATGAAAAACAGCAG
>CBJLQC010000436.1:0-3124 GCA_966424955.1 uncultured bacterium
TACATTGACGATGTCATCGATCCGCGCGAGACGCGGGCCCGGCTGATCAATGGGCTGGACATGCTACGTAACAAGCGAGATTCGAACCCCTGGCGAAAACACGGGAATCTGCCGTTGTGAACGGCAGGTTAAGAGGTTAATAGCGCGAGCGCGAGCGCGAGGAACGGCGGATTGCAGGGGGTTACGGAAGGATAAGAGGTGCGAGGGGCGGGATTGCATCAATAACGGTGGGTGCGCGATGTAAAAACTCGCGCTCGCGCTCGCGCTATTAACCTCTTAACCTTGGCAAAGGAGGAGAACGAACGTGGCCGATGTAATCGACTACAAGATCTACGGCGATGACATGCAGGCGATCGAGATCGAGCTCGATCCGGGCGAAGGAGTACGCGCCGAGGCGGGTGCGATGCTCTACATGGAGCAAGGCATCGAGATGCAGACGTCGACCGGCGGCGGCATGTTCAAGGGCTTCAAACGCATGTTGACCGGCGACAGCTTCTTCATTACGACCTTTCTCTACAACGGCACGGGCAAAGGGCACGTGGCATTTGGGGCGCCCTATCCGGGCAAGATCATTCCGCTGGATCTGGCCGTGCTGGGCGGCCGGTTCATCTGTCAGAAGGATGGCTTCCTTTGCGCGGCGCGCGGCGTCGAGATCGAGATCGAGTTCACGAAGAAGATCGGCGCCGGCATCTTCGGCGGCGAAGGCTTCATTCTGCAGCGTCTGGAAGGCCAGGGGATGGCCTTTGTGCATGCGGGCGGCACGATCCTCAAGCGCACGCTGAACGCCGGCGAAACGCTGCGCGTCGACACCGGCTGCCTGGTCGCGTTTGCTCCAACCGTGAGCTACGACATCCAGTTCATCGGCGGCTTCAAGAATGCGCTGTTCGGCGGGGAAGGCCTGTTCATGGCGACGCTGACGGGTCCCGGTCCGGTCTACCTGCAGAGCCTGCCGTTCTCGCGGCTGGCCGACCGCATCGTGGCCGCGTCCGTCCGCAATCGGGGTGACGAGCGGCGCGGTGTGGCCGGCATCGGGGGCGACATCCTGGGCGGCATCCTCCAGGGGGACCGCTGAAAATTCGCAAAGTACTGGTGGCGAATCGTGGTGAGATCGCGGTACGAATCATCCGCGCGTGCCGCGAGCTGGGACTCGGGTCGGTCGCGGTTTACTCGGACGCGGACAGTGTGGCGCCCCACGTGCTGCTGGCCGATGAAGCCTATCCGATCGGGCCGGCGCCGTCCGCGCAGAGCTACCTGCGGGTCGAAGCGTTGCTCGAGGTAGCGCGGCGCAGCGGCTGCGACGCGGTGCACCCGGGCTACGGGTTTTTGTCCGAGCGAGCGCACTTCGCGCAGGCTGTCGCGGACGCGGGGCTGGTGTTTGTCGGTCCGACGGCAGCCGCCATCAGCGCCATGGGCGACAAGACGGAAGCGCGGCGGCGTATGCTCGCGGCAGGTGTGCCGGTCGTTCCGGGGACCAGCTCGCCGGCGCAGGATGCCAGCGCAGCGGCCAGCGATGCCGCGAAGATCGGGTATCCCGTGCTGTTGAAGGCGGCCGGGGGTGGCGGCGGCAAGGGCATGCGCGTCGTCGAGAACGCCGCGGATCTGCCGCGCGCATTCGAGGCAGCGTCGAATGAAGCCCAAAAGGCATTCGGCGATGGCAGCGTCTATCTCGAGAAGTATCTGAGCGGGCCGCGCCACATCGAGATCCAGGTACTGGCTGATACGCACGGCAACATCGTGCACCTGGGCGAGCGCGAGTGCTCGATACAGCGGCGGCATCAGAAGATGATCGAAGAAGCACCTTCGCCGGTCATCGATGAGCAGACGCGCGCCGCGATGGGCGCGGCTGCAATCGCGGCCGCGGCCGCGGTCGACTATCGCAATGCGGGCACCATCGAGTTCCTGTACCAGGACGGCGCTTTCTATTTCCTGGAAATGAACACCCGCATCCAGGTGGAGCATCCGGTCACCGAGCTGGTGACCGGAATCGACCTGGTGCAGTGGCAATTACGCGTCGCATCCGGCGAGCGGCTGACCTTCCGGCAAGAGGAGATTCGACCGCGCGGCCACGCCATCGAGTGCCGCATTACGAGCGAAGACCCGAGCCACAGCTTCATGCCATCGACCGGGAAAGTGCGCATGCTGGCACTGCCGGCCGGTCCGCACGTGCGCTGGGATGCGGGCATCACGGAAGGCAGCGAGATTTCGTTGTATTACGATCCGATGCTGGCCAAGCTGATCGTATATGGGCCCGATCGAGCCGCGGCCATCGAGCGCATGGCGCGCGCACTGCGCGAGCTGTACATCGTGGGGATCGAGACAAGTGCCCCTTTCCATTTGCGCGTGTTGCAGGAGGCGGACTTCCGCGCCGGCAACATCGACATTCGCTATCTGGAGAACCATCCGGCGGTGCTGAACGCGGATCCGAGTGAGGACACCGCGCGCACGGCGGCCGTAGTCGCGGCGCTGTTGGAGGAAGCAGACCGGCAGCGCCGGGCAGTGAGAAGAATTGGTGAAACGGAAGCCACAAGCCAAAAAGGCTGGCGCACGCGCGGCTGGGCCTGAGCTGGTCAGCATTACCGGCATCGCCGCGGGCGGCGCAGGCGTAGGTCGCTTGCACGACGGCCGCGCGGTGTTCGTGCATCGCACGGCGCCCGGTGATGAAGCGTACGTCAAGGTCATCGACACGAAGCCGCGGTTTGCGCGCGGCGCGCTGCTCAAGATCGAGAAGGCCGGCCAGGGTCGCCGCAAGGCGCCGTGTCCGCACTATGCCAAGTGCGGCGGCTGCACGCTCGAGCATCTCGAGTACATGGCGCAGCTGCGCGTGAAGTCGTTCCTGGTCGCCGACGCACTTACGCGCATCGGCAAGCTGGATGTCGCGTTGCCGCACGTCGAGCCGTCGCCCAGCGAATTTCGTTACCGCAATCGCGTGTCGTTCACACTGCTGCGCCTGCAGGGGGGGCGGGTGGTGGCCGGTTTCCACGAGCTCGAGAAACCGGGCCGCATTGTCGATATCGGCGGCGCGTGCCTGCTGCCGGAGGAACCGATCGCGGAAGCGTGGGATGCCCTGCGCGCCGGTTGGGGGCCGGATGCCAATCTGCTGCCCAGTGGCGGCAAGCTGCGGCTG
>CBJLQC010000437.1:0-3117 GCA_966424955.1 uncultured bacterium
GGCAGCGGCGGCCCGCACGACGATATCCTGGAAAACATCGCGCGGCAGCACCTGCACACCCACATCGCTGGAGGCCTCGTACGGCTCGCGCATCCACGCGGTGCGTGAGCCGAGCGCGCCATCCAGGAACAGCTTGACGCCGCCCACACGCAGCCAGTCGCCGCCGAATCCGCTGCGCAGGCCGAGCCGGATCGCGTCATCGAGCTGGTCGGCGGCGAGGTGCTGGAGCACGCGCAGCCGCAGGACATCGCGCTCGAGCAGTTGCGCGAGGATGCGCATGGGATCGGGCTCGGGCAGATGCACGCCGGGAAAGGAGTGGATGCCGGTGATGCCGAAGCGGTGCAGCTCGCGTTGCGCGTCGAGCACCGCCGCCGCGATCTCGGTCTCGGTGCTGTGTGGTATGGCCGCTACCGCGAGCTGGGCGGCGGTTTCCAGCAACATGCCGGTCGGCTCGCCGTCCGCATCGCGCACGATGCGTCCGCCTGCGGGGTCGGGTGTGTGGCGCGTGATGCCGGCGGCCGCGAGCGCGCGGGTGTTCACCCAGAGCGCGTGCATGTCATGGCCTTGCAGCGCGGCGGGCCGGTCCGGCACCACCGCGACCAGCTGATGGCGATCGGGATACGTGCCGCCCCACCGGTGCGGGTTCCAGCCACGGCCCTGTAACCAGCTGCCGCCAGGCGCGGCGCCGGCCAGCATGGCCTGGCATTCGTCCACGCTGCGCGCGGCTCCGAGCTGGACCTGGCCCCGCGCGAGCGCCCATTCCGTGATGTGGATGTGCGCGTCGGTGAGACCCGGCGTGATGACCGCATCCGCGAAGTCGACCACCTCGGCATCCGGATGCCGGCGGCGCAGCTCATCGGCGGCGCCCACCTCCCGGATGCGGCCGTCAGCGGTAAGCAGAGCGTTACCGTGTGCCACACTGGAAAAGGTATGTACGCGCGCCGCGACGAACAGGCGCGGCTTCACCGTCGGTTCATGCCTTCATGAACGATGCGCGCCAGCTCGCCCATCGTCACGCGCGCTTCCGTGTCGATGCGCCACGAACGGTCCTCGTTTTCCCTGGTGAAGATGCACAGCACGTAGTCGCGCCCCTCGTTGTATACGATGCCGCAATCGCTCCGCGAAGCATCCAGCTTTCCGGTCTTGTGCGCCACGGTTACCCCGGGCGGCAGCAGCCGCGGGATCTCCTCGGAGTCGAAGTTGCGGCGCAGCATGTCCAGCATCTGTTTCGATGCGGCCGGCGAAACCGCCGTGCCGCGATACAGCTTCTCGAACAGCATGCCCATCTCTTCGGGTGTCGTTACGCCCAGACCCCACTGGCGCGTGGCCGCCGTATCGATAGTCGTAGACGTGCCCAGGAACACCTTGGCGTGCAGACGGGTCTGCTTCAGGCCGAGGCTGTCCATGCGCGCATTTACGTTGCGGATGCCGATCTTGTCGATGATGAGATTGGTGGCGCTGTTGTCGCTCAGGATGATCATGAGCATGGCCGCGTCCCCCACCGTCAGCGTGTGCGGCGTGCTCAGGAATTGCAGGACGCCGCTGCCCGGACGCTGGTCGGCGGCCAGCAGGACAAGCGGATCGGTCAGCTTGAGCGGGCCCCGCTCCACCTGCTGAAAGAGCTCGACCAGGATGGGTACCTTGATGACGCTGGCACTGGGAAACCGCTCGCCGCCGCGGATGGATAACGTTTCTCCGCTGGCCAGGTCCTGCACGTAGAGACCGACCACTCCCTTATGGCCGGCGATCCGCTGCTCGAGCGGGGCGCGCAAGCGGTTCAACGTCTGCGCGCTTGCCGAACGCGGCAGAGGCGCTAACAATGTAGCCGTGCAAGCTGCCAGAAAAACCAACCGAGCCGTCATGATTAACCTCCCGAATGCTGCATCGCGCGCGCATCCTAGTGCCGTGCCGCGCGCAAAGCAATCGACCGGGCCGCATGCACGCCAGCGCTGACCGCATGCAATACATCGAAAAAAAAGCGGATCTCCTTGCGCTGGCCACCCGCCTCGCGGGCGCCGCGCTGATCGCCGCGGACACGGAAGCCGCCGGCTATCACCGGTACCGCGACACGGTGTGCCTGCTTCAGCTGTCGACCCGGCTGGAAACCTACGTCATCGATACGCTGGCGCTGCCCGACCTGTCGTCACTGGCGCGCATGTTCGAGCAGGCCGAGACGGAGATCGTCTTTCACGACGCCGACTACGACCTGCGCCTGCTCGGCCGTGACTTCGGCATTACCGTCAACGCGCTGTTCGACACGAAAATCGCAGCACAGTTCGTGGGCGAGACGGCGTTCGGGCTCGGCTCGCTGGTCGAGAAGTATGTGGGCGTCACGCTCGAGAAGAAGCATCAGCGCGCGGACTGGGCGCAACGGCCGCTGCCGGCGGACATGCTGCACTACGCGGCGGAGGACACGCGCCACCTGCCGGCCCTGCGCGATGCGCTGCGCGGTGAGCTGGTCAAACGAGGGCGGCTGGATTGGGCGCAGGAAGAGTTCCGGCTGGCGCAGCAGTCGCGGTGGGCGGTGACCGCGGACGCGGAAGCGTTCCTGCGGACCAAGGGTGCGCGCGACCTCAAGCCGCGTGAGCTGGCCGTGCTGCGCGAGCTGCACGCCTGGCGCGAACGAGCGGCCGAGTCGCGCGACGTCGCCACGTTCCGGGTCCTGTCCAACGAAGCTCTGCTGGAGATCTCGCGCCGCATGCCATCCCGGGTAGCGGAGCTCGCCGACATTCCGGGATTGAGCACCGGAGTAATCGAGCGGCGCGGCACCGAGCTGATCGAAGCGGTGCAACGGGCGGTCCGCCTCGAGGAAGCGCACTGGCCCCGCTTCCCGCGCCATCCGCGCCGGCCGCCGCCCGACGCGGAATTCGAAGCGCGGGTGGAGAAGCTGAAAGTAGCGCGCGACCGCGTCGCGGAGGCGCTGCAGCTCGATCGCGGCTTTCTGGCGCCGCGTCAACAGCTGGAGGACATCGCACGCGAGCGGCCGCGCACGCGTGAGCAGCTGCTACAGGTACGCGATGTCAGGCTCTGGCAGGCGGACGCGCTGGGCGAAGCGATCCTGGCAGCGCTGGGCTAGCCCTGCCACGGGTCGAAACCAAAGGCGAAGTACTCACTGCT
>CBJLQC010000438.1:0-3099 GCA_966424955.1 uncultured bacterium
GGAACAAGTCCGGCGGCGAGCAGCACGCCGATCAAAGCGCCCGGCCAGAACGCGAGATGGAAGCTCCAGGGGGAATGGCGCACCAGCGGCGCCAGCAGGAAGATCGGCGCGAGCCCCATCACCATCGTCCCGCTGATCGTCGTCGCCTTGAGAATGTCGGTGCCGGCAATCATCGGGATGTTGCCGAGGATTGCGATCACGACCATGGTCCACATTCCGACGACGATGGAGCGCGCGCCCGGGGAGCGACCGGACAGCAGCGGGATCTCCCGGCCGACCGACTTCGCGACCGACGCGAACGTCGAGTCGAGCGTCGACCCGGCCGCCATGATCATCACGCAAGTCATGAGGAGGTAAGGTGCAACGCCGAACGCCAGGGCCACCGCGCCTGGCATGTTGTCGCCGAGCGGCAAGCGTTCGATTCGCGCATGCACGCCGACCAGGCTGAAGGCGAAGATGCAGACGAAGCCCAGCACGCCGGCAACGATCATCGCCCGCAGCATCTTTTTCTCCTCGGTGATGAAGCCGCGGTCGGTCAACACCGGGTCGTGGAACGGATAGGACAGCACCTGCAACAGCGCGACCAGGATGAGATCCACGCCACCCGCCAGCCGGAATTCGCCGACCGACAGCAGCCTGCCCAGTCCGTGCTGCGGCAGGATTACGAACAGGACAATGCTCATGGCGACGACGAACAGCACGGCCTGGATCACGTCGGTGACGATGGAACTGCGCAGCCCGCCTTTCACGCTGTAAAGCAGCGTCACGGCGGTGAAGACGAGCGCCGCACCGATGAAGGTCCATTCCCCGGGATGGCCGTAGTACGCGCCGACCACCGCGGTGTTGCTCCAGACCTCGTTGTAGAGGCGGGTCAGGATCGCGAGCGTGAAGGCGATCGCGGCGAGGCGCCCGTACTTTCCCATGAGAAACGGCACGAGCCCCGTCGCGCCGTGCCGGGTACGCAGCCAATAGATGACTGCGCCCGCCATCGGAATCGAAATCCAGTACGTAGCGTAAGCGAGGCCGCCCACGACCCCGAAACTCGCGCCGAGGTTCGCCGCATTAGTCACCGATTTCGCGAAGATCCAGCTGATGAAAATGCTGCACATCAGCGCCCATTCGCTCGCCGGCTTGCCGGCTTCGTCGGTGCCGCTGTAGAAGCTCGACACGCTGCGCGCCTGCGGCGAGACCGCGTACATCACCGTCCCGTACAGCAGCAGAAAGCCCCAGAAGTAGGCTCCGGTCGTCACATCCAGAGCGGCCATGCCTTCACCCCAGCGCGCCGCCGCAGCTCGACCCCTGACCGGCGGTGCAGCCGTAGCAATGGTCCTTGACGCTGACCGGATTGTTCCGGAGATCGGCGCCGATCAACTCCTTGAGGTGGACGCGGTTGCGGCCTCTCCACGCGAGCCCGAGTCCCAGCATCTGGTTGAAGTCGCAATCGTAGACATAGCCGCGCCAATCCACCGAGAGCAGCGTCCGGCACATGACCGAGCGCAGGTTGTGCGGCTGATACGCGTCCTTCAGCAGCGTCATGTAGGCCGCGAATCCGCCCTTGGATACCAGCGTGCTGCCAAAGCGCTGAATCGGCATGTTGGTCAGGACGAAGAGCTGGTTGAACGCGATGCCGTGGCGTTCCTTCAAATGGCGGCGGTAATCCTCTTCGAGCGGGCCCTGCGGCGGCGGCAGCACCGGCCCTTGGGGGTTGTAAACCAGATTGAGCGTGAGCCCGGAATCCGGCACGCCGTAGCCCAGCCGATTCAGCGCGCGCAGCACCCGGGTGCTCGTTTCGAACACGCCCTTCCCGCGCTGGCGGTCCACGTTGTCCTCGAGATAACAGGGAAGCGACGCGACCACTTCCACCGCGTGCTGCGCGAGAAATTCGCCCAGATCCTCCTGTCCCGGCTGCTCCAGCACGGTCAGATTGCAGCGGTCCATGACCCGAACGCCGATGGCCCGCGCCGCTTCGACGAGCGTGCGGAAGTGCGGATTGAGTTCCGGCGCGCCGCCCGTCACGTCGAGGGTTGCGACGCGCGAAGCCTTCAGAAAAGCCAGTACTTCGAACACCGTTTCCTGGCTCATCATCTCGGTGCGCGTCGGGCCGGCGTTGACGTGGCAATGGAGGCAGCTCTGGTTGCACTTGTAGCCGAGATTGACCTGCAACGTTTCGAGCGTCTTGCGGCGAACCGCCGGAAAATCGGTCGCCTCGATCAACGGTAATGTGGCGTGCATCTACTGCGGCCCCATGTGTGATGTGGTGTGTTGAGCTGCGGAAACCGGCGCGCGAGGGCGCCGGTCACTCTGTCAGGCACTCTTAGTCGAAGCCCGGCCCGCGTGCTTACGTTGACCCCAAGCTTCTGATTGCGTTACTCTTTCAGTTTCGCCTGCAGGCCGACTCGCAACATGTCCAAGCCCCCGAAGCCGGAGAATACACAAACTTTCGAGTCGGCAGTGGCAGAACTTGAAAGCATCGTGACGAACATGGAGTCGGGCCAGCTTTCGCTCGAGGAATCGCTCGCCTCGTACAAGCGCGGCGCCGAACTGCTCAAGTTCTGCCAGACGACGCTGCAGGCGGCCGCGCAGCAGGTGAAGCTCCTCGAGAACGGCGTGCTGAAGAACCTCGGCCCGACCGAACAGTGACGGATTCCGCTGCCGATTTCCAGGGCTGGGTGCACGCCCGGCAGAGCCGCATCGAATCGACGCTGCAGCAGATATTGCCGGCGGTGGACATCGCGCCGCAGCGCCTGCACCAGGCGATGCGCTACGCGGTGCTCGAGGGCGGCAAGCGCGTGCGCCCGCTGCTCGCATTCGCCGCCGGCGAGATCGCGCAGGCCGACATCGAGCGCGTGGCGCTTGCGGCAGCCGCGGTCGAATTGATCCATGCGTACTCGCTGGTGCATGACGACCTGCCGTGCATGGACGATGACGTGCTGCGCCGCGGCCGTCCCACGTGCCATGTCGAGTACGACGAAGCGACGGCGCTGCTCGCCGGCGACGCGCTGCAAAGTCTCGCATTCCAGATCATGTCCGAACACCGCCTCGCCGACGATCCGGCGCATCAGCTCGAGACGGTGAAGCTCCTCGCCGTGGCGGCCGGTT
>CBJLQC010000439.1:0-3074 GCA_966424955.1 uncultured bacterium
CGGACTTCCCCAGACTCGAGGCCAGGATCTCGCGCTCGTAACGGTCGCGCGCGCTGGGCGCGCGGCTGGACTTGTCGGCGCGCTCCCCCAGATACGGAGCGCAACTGATTATCGCGACGGCAAGCACGGCAACCGGCAAAGGCTTCATCACTGCCTACTTGTTGGGCCGGGGAGGTGTCTAGTACGATGCTAACGTGTACCCGGTTCCTTCGGAAGTTCCTCGTTCAAGGATGATTCCCATGGCTGTTCGCTATCCATTGCTCGCCACCGTCCTTTGCGTCACTGCCGCAACTGCACTGGACGCGCAGGCGCTGAAGTATCCGGAAACCAAAAAGGAAGACGTCGTCGACAACTACCACGGCACGGTGGTCCCCGATCCCTACCGCTGGCTGGAAGATCAGAACGGCGCGGCCACCGCCGCGTGGGTGGCGGCCGAGAACGCGGTGACGCTTCCCTACCTGGCGGCGTTACCGGAGCGCGAATCGATTCGCCAGCGGCTCACGCAGCTCTGGAACTACCCGCGGTACGGCACGCCCTTCGAGGAAGGCGGCCAGTACTTCTACTACTACAACTCGGGGCTGCAGAACCAGAGCGTGCTATACACCCAAAAATCGCTGCGTGACAGCGCGCGCGTGCTGATCGATCCCAACACCTTGTCCACCGATGGAACCGTCGCGCTTTCCTCGGTTGCGATTGCGCCGAACGGCAGGCTCGCGGGCTACGGCATCGCGACCAGCGGCTCGGACTGGAACGAGTTCCGCGTGCGCGACGTCGCCACTGGCCAGGACTTGGGCGATCACATCAAGTGGGCGAAGTTCTCGGGCATGACGTGGCTGAAGAACAACCGCGGCTTCCTCTATTCGCGCTATCCCGAGCCGGCCGAAGACCAGAAGCTGAAGGCCGCCCTCGCTAACCAGATGCTGTATTACCACGAGCTGGGCACGCCGCAATCGCAGGACAAGCTCGTGTATGCGCGGCCCGATCAGCCGAGCTGGTTCATCGGCGGTGATGTGACCGATGATGGCCGCTATCTGCTCATCTCGATTTCCGAGAACACCGATCCGAAGAACCGGCTGTACTACATCGACCTGAAGAACCCGCAGCAGCCCGATCTGTCCGCGCCGGTCGTCAAGCTGATCGACAACAACGATTTCGGCTACAACGTGGTCGGCAACGACGGCCCGGTCTTCTACGTGATTACCAACCACGAGGCGCCGAAACAGAAGATCATCGCCATCGACACGCGCAACCCCGCGCCGGCCAACTGGAAGACGCTGGTGGCCGAGTCGGAGCACGTCATGCAGTCCGCGCAGATGGCCGGCAACCGCTTTTTCGTGCGTTATCTGGCCGACGCGCAGAGTCGCGTGCGCATGTTCGCGGTGGATGGCAAGTCACTTGGTGAGCTGGAGCTGCCCGGCATCGGCAGTGTGGGCGGGCTCAGCGGCGATCGCGACCGCAACGAGCTGTTTTATACGTTCACGTCGTTCCTGTATCCGACGACGGTGTTCCGCTACGACATCGCGACCGGCCGCAACGAAGTCTTCCGCCGCCCCGAGCTGAGCTTCGATGCCAGTGCCTACGAGACGAAGCAGGTCTTCTACACGTCGAAGGATGGCACGCGTGTGCCGATGTTCATCACGCACAAGAAGGGCATTGCGCTCGACGGCAACAACCCGACGTACCTGTACGGTTACGGCGGCTTCAACATATCGATGACGCCGTCCTTCTCGGTGCCGAACCTGGTCTGGCTGGAAATGGGCGGCGTATTTGCCATGCCCAATCTGCGCGGCGGCGGCGAATATGGTGACGCCTGGCACGAGGCCGGTACCAGGGAACGCAAGCAAAACGTATTCGACGATTTCATTGCAGCCGCCGAATACCTGGTTCGCGAGCGCTACACTTCACCCGCCAGGCTGGCGATCGGCGGCGGCTCGAATGGCGGGCTGCTGGTGGGCGCGACCATGACGCAGCGCCCCGACCTTTTTGCGGTGGCATTCCCCGACGTCGGTGTGCTGGACATGCTGCGCTATCACAAGTTCACGGTCGGCTGGGCGTGGGCGTCCGATTACGGTTCGTCCGACGATCCCGCGGCATTCAAGTACCTGCGCGCCTACTCGCCGCTGCACAACCTGAAGGCCGGCGTGTGCTATCCGGCCACCATGGTGACCACCGCGGACCACGACGACCGGGTCGTCCCCGGCCATTCGTTCAAATTCGCCGCAACGCTGCAGGCTGCGCAGTCATGCGACAAGCCGACGCTGATTCGCATCGAGACCAAGGCTGGCCACGGCGCGGGTACGCCCATTAGCAAAATTATCGAGCAGGTGGCCGACCGCTGGGCCTTTGCACGGTACCACATGGGACTTGGCAGGAAACCAGGGGTCTAGGGATAGGGATAGGTGAGGAACTTGGACCTCTGCCCTATTCCCTAAAGTCCTCATGATCATCATTGCCCATCGTGGTGCGAGTGGCTACGCCCCCGAGCATACCTTCGCCTCGTGGGACCTGGCCCTCGAGATGCGTGCCGACTACCTCGAGCAGGACCTGCAAATGACCAGCGATGGTGAGCTGGTCGTCATGCATGATGCCACGCTCGAGCGCACGACGTCGGGCTCGGGGGAAGTCAACGCGCATACGCTCGAGCAGATCAAACAGCTCGATGCCGGCAGCTGGTTCAGTGACAAATTCGCGGATGCCCGAGTGCCGACGCTGCGGGAAGTGTTCGCGCGCTACGGCACGAGCGCGAATTACTACATCGAGACCAAGAACCCCGAGGACGCGCCCGGCATGGAGGAAAAGCTGCTGGCGCTCATCAATGAGTTTGGACTGCGCGCTGGAGCGATCGAGCGGTCGCAGGTGCTGGTCCAGTCGTTCAGCCGCGCGAGCCTTCGCAAGCTCAACGGGCTCGATCCGGCGCTACGCCTGATTCAGCTGATCGACCAGGAATTCACCAGCGCGCAGATTCGCGCACAACTAACCGACATCCACGAATACGCCGCCGGTATCGGCCCAGCTCGCACCAGTGTGGATGCCGGGCTGGTCGACGCCGCGCACAGCTACGGCCTGGTCGTGCA
>CBJLQC010000440.1:0-3073 GCA_966424955.1 uncultured bacterium
TCTTTCTTCTTGCTGAACAGGCCCATGTTCTCTCTCGAAAGTGGTACTCCGTCAGGGTAATTCTGCTATTGACTTCCCGCTACCCCTCCGTCATTTTCCGCCCACGGCCAGGTATTTCGCAGTTAGTCACGCGGGCGTCTTTGTTCGTTCGAATGTGGGACCTGCATCTACTGGCAGGCCCTTTTTTATTGCACTCAGCTCTGCTGTAAATCGTTATTCCGTATGCGCCGCCGCGGCGCACAATCACGCGGCATTCACCGACGGCCTATCGCACCGTCCGTGAACTGTTCCACCAATTCACACCAGGAGTTCAGCGATGGCTCGTACCAATGGTACTGTTAAGTGGTTCTCGCAGGAGAAGGGCTACGGCTTTCTCCAGCGCGAGGGCGGTCCGGACGTGTTCGTGCATTACAGCGCGATCGATGGCCAGGGCTTCAAGGTCCTCTACGAGGGCGAAGAAGTCGAATTCGACGTGATCGATGAGCCAAAGGGTCCGAAGGCCGCGAGTGTCGTACGGCTCAATCCACCCGCGGAACCGCCTCGGCGGGGCGGCGGTGGGGGAGGCCAGCGGGGCGTTTTCAACGGCCCGCGCAACAACTATCAGAGCCGGTACTGAGCGTGCATGAGCTACACGCGCGCGGCCTGCGGCCGCCCGTGTCGTGCACGAGCCGAAGCGTTTAGTCGCTGCTCCTGACAGTTTGAAGAAAGCCCGCCGATCACTCGGCGGGCTTTCTGTTCTCGACCGGTATTCACCGCATTTTTCAGGGACGCCCGATCAGCAGCACTACCTCCCGAATCAGCTTCTCCGGCGATAGCGGCAACACCAGGAAACTATGCGCACCAGCCGCCACGAGCTCGCTGCCCAGCGGATCGTCGCCATCCGCGGCGTATACCACGATCTTTACTTCGGCCAGAACCTCATCCGCCCGGATCACGCGCGTCAGCTGCATCGGTGAAAGCGGACCTATCCGGCTCGCCATTAGTACCAGACCGGGTGGCTGCTCGCGCAGCATGGGAAGCGCGTGCGCTCCCGACGGTGCACTCAACGTCGCGTAGCCTTCGGCCCGCAGGATCGTTTCGTGCGTGACGCGCTGCTCTTCATCTGCATCGATGAGCAGGACGACCCGCTTTGCGCGCTCGTACAAGAACGACTTCCCGCCGACTGGCCTTCGGCTGCGGTGCCTGTGAAATTTTCGAGGGATCTGAGGCAGAGATTGGAATACTGCCGACCAACAGTATTGTGTACGATGTGGAATATATCAATAGTGACGTCTTTTCAGCCAAAACGCAGAAAGATCAGATAATGGCCGATATCACCTGTGGACGCTGCGGGCAGACCAATCCCCAGCTCGCCAAACCGCCACTCCGCAACGAGCTGGGCGAGCGGATCTACCATTCGATCTGCCAGTCCTGCTGGGACCAGTGGCTCCGGTACCAGACCGCGCTGATCAATCACAATGGACTCGACGTCCGCGAAAAGGACGCCCGGGAGTTCCTGACGGCGAACATGTCCGCGTTCTTCTTCCAGACCGGCGAAACGGAAGAGATCGACACGTCGCAGCAGGGCAAGATCAACTGGTAGCGGTGCGGGCCGCTGCCGGCCGAACCGCCGGTCGCAGGACGGGCTGAAGCACGAAAACCGTCCGCGATACCGGCGGCAGCCGCTCGATTCGCGTCAGCCTCTCCGAGCCCAGCAGTTTCATACCGGTGAACTGAAATACCTGCCGCCATTCCTCATAGCCGCGAACTCTGCCGTGCCAGGGGATGTCGTGCCGCCTGGCGAAGCTGTGGACGTGCAGACGCCCCCAGTGAGCTTCCAGCCGGCTGCGCGGCGTGTCCTCCACGACCACTACCGCTCGCGTTGCCACCCGGGACGCCTCACGCAGCAGCTCGCCGGGATCGTCCGCGTGGTGGAGGACGAAGACGAGAACGGCCACGTCGAATGCGCCATCGCGAAAGGGAAGGTGCGAGCCATCGAACCGGACGAAACGCTCGACATCCGCGGTCGGATCAACCACGTCAGCGCCGTATCCGACGCATCCAAAGTCATCGTTGAGTACATCGAGGACATAGCCTGCCCCGCAGCCGACATCCAGCACCCGTGTACCGGCCGGCAGGTACGACGACGCATGAAGCAGCGTCGCCCGCGCCTCCGCGCGACGCTTCCAGCCGAACATCCGGTGCCAGATCTTCATTCCCGGCCCGCCCATTTTCGCTCCGATTCCAGAAGTTTCCATCGACAAAATGGCAAGAACCGGACTCTTTTCTGGCCAAATGCTGGCTGGGGCAGATATCGCGGTCTTAGTTTCATCCCCCGCTTTGGCCACCGACTCCGTATCGCCTGAGTTGCCTGTTCCGGTCCTCCTGGTGCCGGGCTGGAGCGACCGCGCCCGGCGGCTGAGCCGCCTGCGAGCGGACCTGCTGGAGGCCGGCTGGCCGGCGGAGCGTCTCGAGCTGGTCGATTTTCGACGTCGTTTCGGCGGCAATGTCGAGCACGCCTCGGAGATCGCGGACGCCGTGCGCCGGCTGGCAGCGCGGACCGGCGTCGATCGGGTGGATGTCGTCGCCCATTCGATGGGCGGGCTGGCGCTGAGGTATTACCTCCATTTTGGCGACGGCACGCGCCACGTCCGGCGCGTCATCTTCACCGGCACACCGCATGTGGGCACCTGGGCGGCCTATCTGGCCTGGGGCGCGGGCGCGCGCGACATGCGCCCGGGCAGCCGGTTCCTGCGCATACTGAACGAGCGGCCGGCGCTGCCCGCGGGCATTGCGGCGCTCTGTATTACGACGCCCACCGAAATGCGGGTGCTGCCGCGCAGCAGTGCACGCCTGCCGGGTGTTCGGTGTAAACGGGTGTGGTGCGCCTCGCATGCGCGCATGCTGCGCAGTCCGCGCGTGTTCGCGGAGGTTCGCGCGTTCCTGCAGGAGTAGGTATTCTTGGGTCTTTTGGAGCCGACGGCAGACATCAAGCTGGTCCTCGTCGATTTCGACGATACGCTGGTCGACACGGCGCCGCGCTTTCAGCGTGCGCGCCGTGAATTGTTCGAGCTGCTGATGCAGCTCGGATTCG
>CBJLQC010000441.1:0-3062 GCA_966424955.1 uncultured bacterium
GGCGCCCCGCCGGCCGGCGCGATGAGCTGTTCCTGGTCACCAAGTGCTTCGAGCCGACCGCGGAGGCGGCCCGGCGGTTGCTCGACCAGAACCTCACCGAATTGCGCACCGACCGCGTCGATCTGCTGCACGTCCACTCACTCGGTGACGACAAGATGGATCCGGCCGTGGTGTTCGGTGAGCACGGCGTTTATCGGATGGCGCTGCGCGCAAAGGAGGAAGGTCTGACACGTTATGTCGGTGTGACCGGCCACAGCCGCCCGCAGCGCTTCATCGATGCGCTGGCAGATTTCGATTTCGACGTCGTCATGACCGCCGTCAATTTCGTGGATGCCCACACCTACAACTTCGAGGAGCTGGTGTGGCCGCTCGCGCAGCGGCGCGGCGCCGCGCTGGTCGCAATGAAGGTGTTCGGCGGCATCAAGGGCAACGGCCACACGCCCGCATTGCTTCCCAGAGCGTACCACGACCAGGCCTTCCGTTATGCGTTATCGCTCGCGGGCTGCGCCACCGCCGTCGTCGGGATGTCGAGCATGCAAGAGCTGGAAGAGAACGTGAGGCGCGCCCGCGGGTTCCAGCCCCTCACATCGGAAGAAGAAGCCGATCTGCGTGCCGCCGGCCGCATTATGGCCACCCGCTGGGGTGCGCATTTAGGGCCGCGAGAGTAGGAACTTTCGCGACACGGCTGAGACAAGACTTCCCGCGCCGCCTCATACTCTCAAGTCTCGCAATAACATGCAGTTGGAACGTCGTATGCGGGTCAGAGCCACGCACGCTCACTCATTGAGGGATGCATGGCAACGACGAAGATGTCGGCCGAACATTCCATCGGCTCCGACCTGGTCTTCTTCTCGAAACCAAAACGAGACGCGGGCACGACTGCGGAAGCCTTCAGCGTTTCAGTGGTATTCCATGTCGCCATCGTCATAGCCGCCGCATGGCTGACGATTGCGCCGCCGAAGAAAGAGGAATCCGAAGCGAACATCCTGATCCCGGTGCTGGAGCAGGAGGAGAAGGCGCAGCAGGAGCTGCCGCCGCCTCCGCCGCCGCCCAAGGATCAACCACCGCCGCAGGACGTAACGCAGCAGCCGCGCGGGTTCCAGACGCTCACCGTACCGACGTACATCACGCCGGAAATTCCGCCGCCGACCGCCGGTCCGGAAATCGACGAGGCCGACTTCACCGGCGAGGGCGTGGAAGGTGGCCGGGGCCGGGGCGAGGCGCCGCCGGATGCGAAGGTGACGACCGAAGATATCTCGGCCGCCCCGGCATTCACGCCGTATACGGTCGCGCCGACTCTGCGTAATCGCGCCGAAGTGGCGCGCTTGCTCGAGCGCCTTTACCCGCCGCTCATGCGCGATGCCGGCGTCGGCGGCGTCGTGATGATGTGGGTGTTCATCGATCAGAACGGCGGCGTGAAAAAGGTACTGGTCAAGGAAAGCAGCGGCATGATGCCGCTGGATTCGGCGGCCGTTAAGGTATCGTCGGCCATGCGCTTCAGCCCGGCACAGAACCGCGACATCAAAGTGCCCGTGTGGGTGGCACTGCCGATCCAGTTCACGGTGATCAACCAGTAGGCTGTTCACGCGCTGGTTGAAGCAGAATCCCCGCGCCGCTCCGGACGCGGGGATTCTTTGCATGGGGCACGCGGACTCCCGCGCGACCGCGCGCCGCCTTACCTTATATGGCTATGCGCATCAACAACATCCGCAACTTCTGCATCGTCGCGCACATCGACCACGGCAAGTCCACTTTGGCGGACCGCCTGCTCGAGCTGACCGGCACGCTCTCCAAGCGCGAGATGGAATCGCAGGTCCTGGACGCCATGGACCTCGAGCGGGAGCGCGGCATTACCATCAAGCTGCACGCCGTGCGCATGGTGTACGAGGCGAAGGATGGTGCCGAATACCAGTTGAACCTGATCGACACGCCCGGACACGTCGATTTCACCTACGAAGTTTCGCGCTCGCTGGCCGCCTGCGAGGGGGCCGTGCTGGTGGTCGATGCGTCACAGGGTGTGCAGGCGCAGACGCTTTCGAACCTGTTCCTGGCCATGGATGCGGGGCTCGAAATCATCCCCGTGCTGAACAAGATCGATCTGCCGGGCGCGGAGCCCGAGCGGCGGCGCGCCGAGCTGGTCGATCTGCTCGGCGTGTTGCCGGAAGAAGTGTTGTCGGTCTCGGCCAAGGAAGGCGTCGGGGTGCCCGAGCTGCTGGAAGAAATCGTGCGCCGCGTGCCGCCACCGGAGGGCAATCCGGATGCGCCGCTGCGCGCGCTCATCTTCGATTCCTTCTACGACAAATATCAGGGCGCAGTGCCCATGATCCGGGTCGTGGATGGCCAGTTGCGGCAGGGCGTGCGCATCACCTTCGGCGCCATGCCGGAAGCAGTTTACCCAGTCGATGAAGTTGGCTACACGCGGCTCGGCCGGTTTGCCGTCCAGCAGCTCGGCCCGGGTGAAGTAGGCTACCTGATTGCGGGCATCAAGAAGGTTTCCGATACCAAGGTCGGTGACACCATCCTGGATGCCGACCAGCGCGCGGCGGAGCTGCTGCCGGGATACCGCGAGATCAAGCCGATGGTGTTCGCGGGCGTCTATCCGACGGAAGCCAATCAGTACGAAGAGCTGCGCGATGCGCTCGAGAAGCTGAAGCTGAACGATGCGTCGCTGTTTTACGAGAAGGAAACTTCGCAGGCACTCGGCTTCGGCTTTCGCTGCGGCTTCCTCGGGCTGTTGCACATGGAGATCGTGCAGGAGCGGCTGGAGCGCGAGTTCGAGCTGGACCTGGTCACCACGGTCCCCAGCGTGGAATACCACGTGGTGCTGAGCAACGGCGAGCGCGTCGCGGTGGAAAATCCGAGTGCCATGCCCGATCGCGGCAAGGTGGATGAGGTGCTCGAGCCGTATGTGAAGGCGCGCATCGTGGTGCCGGCCGAGTACATCGGCGCGGTGCAGAAGCTTTGCCACGAGCGGCGCGGCGAATACCGCGGCATGCATTACCTCGACCCGACGCGCGTCGAGTTCATCTACGAGCTGCCGCTTGCCGAGATCGTGCTCGACT
>CBJLQC010000442.1:0-3059 GCA_966424955.1 uncultured bacterium
GCGACACCTGGGCGAAAGTCACGGGCGCGCAAAAGCAGGATGAAGGACGGCCGCAACGCAAGCCGAAAATCGAGCCGGTGACTCCGCCGGCCAACCCCCGCGCGCGCGAGCTGAACGAAACCGGCCGTCGTTACCGCAGGGAGTACGAGCTCGACGAAGTCGAGGCGGACGTGCTCTCGCGGGATCCGGTCATTGCCCGCTTCTTCGAGACGGCCGTCACGAACGGCGCGGATGCACGCTCGGTTGCCAAGTGGCTGGTGAACGAGGTGCCGCGTGAGCTGAACGGCCGCACCCTGGATGAGCTGCCCTTCACGCCCGCGCAGTTCGCCGCGCTCGTGGCGCTGGTCGATGACGGCACGATTTCCGGCGCCGCCGGTAAGGAAGTGCTGGCGGAAATGGCGCGCGAAGGCGGCGCACCGGGAGCGATCGTGGAACGGCGCGGGCTGAAGCAGCTGAGCGATCCGGACGAGCTGGCCGGCATCGTCCGCGAGGTCGTGCGGGCCAACGCCGACAAGGCGCAGGCCTATCGTGCCGGCAAGACCGGATTGCTCGGGTTCTTCGTAGGTCAGATCATGGCCCGGACGGGCGGCCGCGCCAATCCCGAGGTGGCCAGGACACTGGTCGAGTCGGCGCTCTCGCAAGCCGAGTAGACCGAAGCGAGCTGAAACGGAGAGCGAGTCGGCAGTGCCGACTGCTGCTCTCCGTTCCCGGCCGCACCGGCTCCGCCTGATTGACTACTCGGGGTCGTCCACGACTCTGCGGCGCACCACTACTTCCTCGACGATCGGGCGGCGCTCGACCACCGTTTCCTCCACGACCTCGCCTTCCGTAGTGTCGCTGGCCGCGGTCTCACGGTCGCGCAGCGACGCGCCGTAACGAATGTCACGCGGCTCGCGCTCACGTTCCAGCTCGGCCCGCTCGCGCTGGTCACGCGCCCGCAGGTCTTCGCGCTCGCGCTCCAGGTCGCGCTCCCGAAGGTCGTCGCGCTCCCGATCGTCCAGCAGGGCGGCCTGCGCATCGCGGATGTCGCCACTGTCGACAATCACGCAGTGCCGCCCGCGATCCAGCTGCACCCCGCGCACCGGCAGATTGATGTGGTCGTCCGAGTCATCCAGGTCGACGTCGAGCATGACCACTTCGCCCCGGTGCGGATCGATCAGCAGGTCCTCCACCTCGCCCAGGTGAGTGCCGGACAGGTTGCGGACTTCCCAGCCCCGGATGTCCGGCTCACCCTCCGCGATCCGGTAGTGATGCGACTCGCTCAGGCGGTGCAACCGTGATTCGCGCCCGGGCTCCGGACCTATGCCCGCGGCATCCTCCCTCAAGCGTTCATGATCACGTGCCATGCGTCCTCCATAGGTAATGCCTCGGCGGCGCCGAGATTGATGTAGCCGCTGTACCAGAGGTAGGCGGCCACGGCGATCAGCACGATGACGAGCAGCACGACCCACAGCCACTTGCCCGCGCCCTGCTTCCGCTCCACCCGTATTTCAGCCATGTGTCCTCCGTGTTTGGGAACCACCGCTGGAGTAGCAACGGTCGTACCGCCGGAGCAGGGCGCGGCCCAGCCAGGAAGTCTGAGAACGGCGCGTTCGAGGCAACGCCGCCCACGGGAGTGGTCCACACGTTGCCCGTACTGTCGGCGTGGCACTAACAGGATTCAGGAGGAAGTGGGGAGTTCCTGGGTGACAAGAACACGGTCACGGACACGTAACTACATCAAAACGTGTCCGTGTCCGTACTCGTGTTCGTGAACGATCTGTGTCCGTGAACGATCGGTTTTCTTAGACCCAGCCCCGCTCCTTGCAGGCCGCCGCGACGCGCTCGACCGCGATCATGTACGCGGCATCGCGCATGTAGAGATCCTGTTTCCGCGCGAGCTCACTGACGAACGCGTATGCGGTCGTCATCTTGGCGTCCAGCCGCTCCAGCACTTCCTCGCGGGTCCAGTAGTAGTTCGTGTTGCTCTGGACCTGCTCGAAATAGCTGCAGGTCACGCCGCCCGCGTTGGCGAGCAGGTCGGGGATCATGAAGATGCCGCGCTTCTGAAGCACGGCGTCGGCTTCCGGCGCGGTCGGGCCGTTCGCGCCTTCCGCCACGATCTTCACCTGTTCCGAAATGCTGTCCACGTTGCCCGCGTGGATCTGGTTCTCGAGTGCGGCGGGAATCAGGATGTCGACGTCCTGCGTCAGCCACTCGTCGCCGGACAGCACCTCGTAGCCGAGCTCCTGCGCGCGGACGCGGTCGATACCACCGAAACGGTCGGCGATCTCGAGCAGCTCCGCCAGCACGATGCCGGTCGGCTTACGGAAGGTGAACGCCTGCTGCGCCGCTTGATCCCATGAGGACACCGCAATGACGCAGCCGCCCAGCCGCGTGTAAAGCTCGATGGCATGACGCGCGACGTTGCCGAAGCCCTGCACCGAGGCCGTCGTCTGGTTGAGCGGCATCCCCAGCTCCAGCAGGGCCTCGCGCAGCGTGAACACCAGGCCGTAGCCGGTGGCTTCCTTGCGCCCGAGCGAGCCGCCCATGCCGACCGGCTTGCCGGTGATGAACCCCGGCAGACGCTGACCGCGCAGTGTCTCCAGCTCATCCAGCATCCAGACCATGTGCTGCGGCGTGGTCATGACATCGGGCGCGGGCACGTCACGCATCGGGCCCAGGTCGCCGGCGATCTGGCGCACCCAGCCGCGGCAGATCTGTTCCTGTTCGTGCTCGCTCAGGTTGTGCGGATCGCAGATCACGCCACCCTTGCCGCCGCCCAGCGGTATGTCGACAACGGCACACTTCCAGGTCATCCACATGGCGAGCGCGCGCACGGTGTCGAGCGTCTCGTGGGGGTGGAACCGGATGCCGCCCTTGCTGGGGCCGCGGGCATCATTGTGCTGCACGCGGAATCCGCGGAAGACGCGGTGCGTGCCATCGTTCATGCGGATAGGGATCAGGAAAGCGTATTCGCGCTGCGGCGCGCGCAGCAGCTCGCGCGTGCCGAGGTCCAGCTCCAGAAATCCTGCGATCCGGTCGAATGAATTAGGTCACACAATGTCGTTCAGCCGGCT
>CBJLQC010000443.1:0-3058 GCA_966424955.1 uncultured bacterium
CGTCGACGACTTGCTCCGCTACTTCTGCGCCGACGCCTTTGGCCACACAGGCTGCCTTCAACTTCTCGAGGGCCGCGTGGAGCTTTGCGAGTTTGCGACGATGTCCCATGGCGCGCCGCAGCTCGTCCGCCTGCGCGGCACTGAAGCCGCCCAGCGCCATGGCGATCGCCATCGCCTGTTCCTGGAAAATCGGCACGCCGTACGTGCGCCGCAGGATCGGCTCGAGCAGCGGGTGCGCGTACTGCACGGGCTCGCGCCCGCGCCGCCGCTCCGTGTAAGGGTGCACGAACTTCGCCTGGATCGGGCCGGGCCGGATGAGCGCGACCTGCACCACGATGTCGTACAGGCGCTCCGGCCGGGTATTCAGAATCGACTGGATCTGCGCGCGGCTCTCGATCTGGAACGTGCCGACCGTATCGCCCTGCGAGATCATCTCGTAGGTCTTTGCATCATCGAGCGGCAGCCGGTACATCTCGAGCTGCTCACCGGTGCGCTGCTGCACGGCGTCGAAAGCCAGGTGCACCGCCGACAAGCCGCCCAGTCCCAGGAAATCGAATTTCGGCACACCCGCCGCATCGAGATCGTCCTTGTCGAACTGGATGATGGTGCGCCCCATGGTAGTGTGCTCGATGGGCAGGTAATCACCGAGCGGCTCACATGACAGGACGAAGCCGCCGGGATGAGTTGAGCGCAGGCGCGGCACATCATCCAACGATCGCAATGCGGCCAGGAGTGCCCGGCCCCGGGCATCGCCGAGGTCGAGACCGGCCTCGCGGGCCAGCCCTTCCTCCAATATCTGCGCACCCTCTGACGGTTCGGCGCCGTGCACGCGCTTCGAGATGACGAGCGCCTGTTCGGCCGGATAGCCGAGCGCGCGCATCATGTCCTGCACCGCGGTCGGCGCGTGGTACGTCTGCGTGACCGCGCAGATCGCCGAATGCTGCCGGCGATACGTGTCATACATGTAGTCCAGCACTTCCTCGCGACGGTGCATCTCGAAGTCGACGTCGATATCGGGCGCCTCCGTGCGTCCGTCCGTCCTCACTTCCGAAAGGAATCGCTCGAACAGCAAACCGTGCTTGACCGGATCGACCGCCGTGATGGCGAGGCAGTAGGCGACCGCGCTGTTGGCGGCGCTGCCCCGCCCCTGGCACAGGATGTTGCGCGCCCGCGCGTGACGGATCGCATCCCACATGACGATGAAGAAGCCGGCAAAGCCGAGCCGCGCGATGACGCCCAGCTCGTGCTCGAGCTGCGCGCGCTGCCGCTCGTCGATCTCACCCCAGCGTTCCGCCGCGCCGGCGAAGACCAGCTCGCGCAGATACGTGTCGTCGGTATGGCCGGCCGGCACCGGAAAATGCGGCAGCGGCGGACGCAGCCAGCGCAAATCGAAGGGCTGACACTCCGCGGCAATCGCACAGCTCGCCGCCAATCCCGCCGCGCGCCCGCGCCACAACGTGGCCAGCTCGTGGGGTGATTTGAGACGCCATTCCCCATTGGGCAGCAGCAACCCCCACGACGCGGCCGTGTTCACGCACACATCCGCGCGATTGGCGGTGAGCAGATCGTGGACGAGCCGGCCGTTGCCATCCAGGTACCGCGGATCGTTGCTGATGACCCACGTGGTGTGATTGCGCTCGGCCAATTCAATCAGCGACGTCGCCAGCGCAGCTTCGTGGCCACCCGCATGATGCAGCTGCACTTCCACCGCCAGCCGCTCCCCGAATACTTCCCGCCAGCGATCCAGATGATAGGCCGCCTCGACTTTGCGATTGCTGGTGAGCAGCGTGGCCAGCTCGCCGTTGCCCGGTCCCGTGAAACAGAACAGGCCTTCACTGTGCTCGATCAGATCATCGAACGTGAGCACCGGCTGCCCCCGGTCAGGCAGCGGCACGGCGTAACGTTTGTGCAGGTTATGACCGCGCTTCGGTGTGACCGTCCCATGCACGTGTCCGTATTCGTGTTCGTGTTCGTGAACGTTCGTTCTCCATTCGCGGATCGATCCAACGCGCGACCTGGTTACCAGATGCGCGAGATTGCGGTACCCTGTCCGATCGGTAGCCAGAAACGCCGTTGGAAATCCCTCGACCTTGAGCTCCGCACCGCAGATGGGTTTGATGCCCGTACGCTCCGCTTCCAGCGTGAAGCGGATGATGCCGCCCAGGTCCGAGGTGTCGGTCAGCGCGAGCGCGCTGTAACCCAGGTCCGCCGCCCGGCTGACCAGTGCTTCGGGAGAGGTGGTGCCATCGCCAAAGGAGAATGCGGAATGCGCGCGCAGCTCGACGTAGGTCATGCTTCGGGATGATACCCGAAGATTTACCGAAGATCAACCCCCTCAAAAAAGGCGCGCTGGCGCGCGCCTTTTTCAAAACCCCACCCCGTTACGCTCACCGATTCCGGGTTTCGATGACGACCACGCCATTCGAGCCGCGAATCCCATAAATCGCCGCTGAACCGTCCTTCAGTACGTCAATGCGCTGAACGTCGCTGGGGCGCAGCGAGCCGAGCGCCAGATCGGCGCCGCCCGGCTGCAGCGGCACGCCATCCAGGACAATGAGCGCGTTGATGTTGCCGGTGATCGAGCTGGGCCCGCGCAACCGAATGTTGAAGCCGCCGGGCGTGGAAATGATCTGCGCACCCGGCACACGCGCACGGATCACATCTTCCATGGTGCCGTTTTGCTGCTGCTCGAGGTCCGTGCGCGTGATGCTATTCACGGCGCCCGTGACCCGGCCCCGTTCCTGTTGGCCGTAGCCGATGGAAACGAAATCCTCGTCGTTCACCGGTACAGCTTCCGGCGCCGGATTGCCGCTGCATGCTACCGCAGCGACCAGCGCAGTGCCGGCCACGAAATGCTTGAACATGATACCACCCTTCCTCCTCATCCTCCCGTGGCGGCCCCACGATATGCCGCCCGCTCGTCATCAGTGCATTAGCCGGGCCCGAAATCAACCGCTTCCGATGCACTACATCAGTGAGCTGCCGAAACGCGGCAAGATGAGACTCAACCCGTCGGGAATTGCGGATGCGCTTTGATACGCGCGATCTGTTTCAGATG
>CBJLQC010000444.1:0-3053 GCA_966424955.1 uncultured bacterium
GCGCCATCACCGTGTTGCCGACGTGGACGCGTGGTGCGGACATCGAGCCGGCGCGCGCCGCGGACCCCGAATCGCAGGCGGTGGCGGACATGGGTGTAGAGCGAGGCGCTGTCGAGCCCGCGGCCGGATCGCCGCTACCGTCGATGGAGCGCCGGCGCGCGGCCGTCGCCGGATGGGAGCCGGGCGGTTTGATCATTCTGTGGCTGGCGGGCGCGGCCAGCGTGCTGTCATTCATGCTTCTCGGCCGCCTGCGGCTGCGCTGGCTCACGCGGAGTGCGCGTCCGGTGCAGGCCGGCCGCGTTTACGATGTCGCGCGTGATCTCACCGCACGACAGCACGCGCACGTGAAACTGCTCCAGAGCGACGGACCGGCCATGCCGATGACGTGGGGGATACGGCGTCCGGTGTTGCTGCTGCCCGCGAGCGCGGCCGGCTGGTCGGACCAGCGATTGCGAGCTGTGCTGCAGCATGAGCTGGCGCATGTGCGGCGGCGCGACCCGCTCTGGCAGCTGCTCGCCGACATGGTGTCCGCACTTCATTGGTTCAATCCACTTGCCTGGTATGCCGGGCATCGCCTGCGTGTCGAGCGCGAGCACGCGTGTGACGACGCCGTACTGTCAGCCGGCTCGCGTGCTTCCGACTATGCGTCGGAGCTGCTGGAAATCGCGCGTTCGATGCGGGCCGCCCGCGCGACGTCGCTGGCCGCCATCGCGATGGCGCGCCCGCGGCAGTTGGAGGGCAGGCTGCTGGCGGTCCTGGACACCGCGCGCAACCGGCGCGATGTGAAGCGCAGCTGGCTGGCCTGGGCGGCCGTCGCCCTGGCGATTTGGCCACTGGCCGCGGCCGCGCCCAGCCGAGCCGCCGCACTCCCCACACAGGACGTGGTCACGGCGGGTGTGACGTTCCAGAACCCGGACTGCCTGCGTGGCGATCTCAAACAAATGAGCACGTCGATAAACGATGATGGGGCGGGGCACACACGGGTCAAATGGGAAGCGCGCAATTGCAGCGGCATCATGGAGATCGAGGGCACGGCGCGCATGGCCGGGGACTTGAGCGGGTTTAGCAGCATATCCCAGGGCGGTCGCGTGACAATTGAAACACGCGAGCGCGGCATCCGCCGTAAGCTTACGCTCACGCCTGCCGGTGGGCGGTTCGCATACACGTACGAGGTAAATGGCGATCGGCATGCCTGGGACGCGGACGGACAGCGCTGGCTCACGTCGGTGGTGACGCTGATGGTGCAGCGTGGCGGCTTCGGCGCAGCGGAACGCGTCGCGTATCTGCTGCGCGAGAAGGGCGTCGCGGGTGTACTCGGCGAAGTCGAAGCGATCGACAGCGATCACGTGCAGCGCCGCTATCTGGATCTGCTGCTCAACACGACGACATTGAACGGTGCCGCTGTCGGCAGCATGGTGGAGGCGGCCGGCCGCGTCATCGAGTCGGACCATGAGCTCGCCCAGGTGTTGGCCGCGGTCACGAGCAAATACGGCTTCACCCCCGAGTCCCGGGCCGCCTATATCAAGGCGGTCAGCTCGCTGCGGTCCGATCATGAGCGAGGCCGTGCCCTTACCGCGCTGTTGGAAAAGGGATCGCTCACCCATGACGATCTGATTACCGTGCTGGAGCTGACGGCGAGCATTGGGTCGACTCACGAACGCGGGCAAATCCTGATGCGCGTGCCGCCCAATGCGGACTTCGGCGAGCCGCGGCTGCGGACCGCCTATATCAAAGCCGCATCGTCGATGGAGTCGGACTATGAGCTTGGGCGCGTCCTGGGCAGCCTTCTCGTGCGCGGCCGGGTTGCGCCGGCGTTGACCGACATTGTCCTGGCCGCGGCCGGTTCGATCGACTCGGATCACGAGCGGTCCAGCCTGCTGCAGCAGCTGCTGCGGACACAAACGCTGACCGCTGCGCAACGCGACCACGTGGTCCGGCTCCACGATGAGATCGAGTCCGAGCACGAGCGCGGAAAGGTGGCCTCGCTGTTGATCAGGCAGCTGCCGAACTAATCGAATTTTTGGGGGCTGGGACGAACGCAAGGGGCCGGGTGACCGGCCCCTTTTTTCGGCTGGCCGCGCTCCCAACGCTTATCCACTAAGTTGTGTCTAATCTTTCAGATAGGACGCGTGTCCCCACTTCCGGGAGCAGCGGCGTTGTAATAGATTTCTGGACCTCATCCTCCAACTCGCGAAGCACCTTGGATTTCCGAAGAATCGTCAGCGAGCTGCAGCGTCGTCGCGTGGGTCGAGTGGCCGGCGTGTACGCGGTAGCCGGCTGGGTCCTGATCCAGGTGGCCGCCACGGTATTTCCGCTTCTCGGAGAGTCGGATCTGCCGCGTCTCACGCTCATCCTCGTCATTGCGGGGTTCCCGGTCGCGCTCATTTTCGCGTGGGTCTTCGACCTTACGCCGAGTGGCCTGGAGCGCACGCCCGATCTGCCGGAGACGGCACCGGTTCTGGCCGCGCCTCGCGTTCGGACCTCGCATGCCCGCTCCATGGGATTCGTCGGCATCGGCATCATCGTCGCGCTGGTTGGTTTTGCCGCGTTGCCGATCGTGCGGAGCCGCTCGTCCGCGGAAGGCGTCCGCTCGATTGCGGTGCTGCCTTTCGTCGATATGAGCGAAAAGCACGACCAGGAGTATTTCGCGGATGGCGTTTCCGAAGAGATTCGCAACCGGCTGGCGCAGGTCGAAGGGCTCAAGGTCAGCGCGCGCACGGCGTCATTCGTCTACAAGGGCCGCAATGTGCCGGTGGAGGAGATCGGCGATGCGCTCGATGTCGAGGCGGTGCTGGAGGGCAGCATCCGGCGCGAAGGAAACCAGGTCCGCATCACCGCGCAGCTGGTGGATGTGCGTACCAACAAGAACCTCTGGACGGAGCGCTATGACCGGCAGCTGTCCAGCGTGCTGGCGATACAGGACGAGATCGCGGGCGACATCGTCAACGTCATCAAGCTGAAGTTCACGGAAGGCGCGGCACCGCTGGCTCGCGGCGAGCTGGAGGGCAGCAGCAACCCGGCGGCAGCGGAAGCGTACATGAAGGGGCTGCACT
>CBJLQC010000445.1:0-3039 GCA_966424955.1 uncultured bacterium
GGTCTGATCGTCCTGCGAAAACGCGTTGATCTCGCGCGCATCGATATCGATCTGCCCGGCAATCCGGCCGCCCGCGTAGATGAGCACGACCAGTTCCGACTTCGTGCGCGGACTGCACGACAGGTAATTGCCGACCTGCGTAACGTCGGGCACGTTCTGATTCCGGTTCTCCGCGACGGCCGTCCCGCACACGCCCTGGCCGACCGGTATGCGCGCGTGGTCGGTCGGCTCACCCAGGTAATTGTGCAGCCACAGCGTATGGTCGTCGGCGTTCAGCATGTACACGCCTACGAAGTTGTAGCGCGCATCGCTCGCCTTGATGTCCTTGACGGCTTCGCGCAGCATGGCATCCGCCGTGTAGCCCGAGCGCTTCATCTCCTGGATGCGCGCGACGATGTTGCGACCTTCGATCATGTAACAGTCTACCTCGTGTAGTTCCTGCTGGCCGTCGGTGTCGTCCAGGCGAGCAGCCAGCGCCACAGTGCGCGCCGCTCCTGCTGATCCACTTCGTCGTACAACCGGTCCAACGCCGCGGCCACCCCAGCATGCTGGTACAGCCACAAATGGTACTGCGGCACCGCCACCTGCCGCCCGCCCACCCAGCTGGCGACGTTTTCGACGCGTTGCGCGCGCCATTGCAGCCCGGAACGCTCCGCGTGCTTCTCCACCATCTCGCAATAGCGCCGCCAGTCGTTCTCCGTGGGCGAGATGAGGCGCCAGTCCAGTCCGGCGCGCGGCCGCTCGCGCGCGGGATCTTCTTCCGTCGGGGCAAAAATCGGGTCGAGCCGCGGCAGCAGCACCGCGCGCCGCACGCCGGCGCCCAGGCATTCGCACCAGACGGCGACCTTGCCCTGGTACATGTCCCACGAGATCTGGATGGGAACCGTCATCAATCCTCCAGCGCGCCCTCGATCAGGATCGCCCGCACGGGCGAGGCGTCCGCCTCGACCAGCTTGAGCGGCAGCGCTACCAGCGTATACACCCCGGCCGGCACTTCGCTCAACACCAGGTTCTCCAGGATGGCGACGCCGCCTTCGACCAGCACATGATGCGAATCGAGCGTCTTCGAGTCCACGTGATCCATGGAGGGCGCGTCGGACCCGACCAGCCGCACGCCGGCCGCGACCAGCCGGCGCGCCAGGCCCACGGTCGGCGCGAGGAATGTGCGCGGAAAAATCGTCGCATCGATCGCATCACGCGTCCGGAAGAGCACGCGCACGGCGCCGTTCAGGGCGACGTCGTCCAGCACCTGTTCATCCAGCTCCGCGCGCCCGCGCGCGTCGATCACCAGCGCCCTGCCCACGAAAAGGTCCAGCGGCAGCTCCGCGGCGCGCGCACCGTGGCCCGCGACGTGAAAGCCGCCGTCGGTGTGCGTGCCGGTGTGGACGCTCATGGTCACGACCGCCACGTTGACGCTGTCGCCGCGCGATTGCGCCATGCTCCAGCCCAGCTGGAAGGGCTGGTCGCCCGGCCAGACGGCCGTCCGCGTACCGACCGGCTGGCTGATATCGATGATGTTCACGAAGTCGTGATCTTATCGTCCCGATATGCCCGCCGCGAGACCACGTGTCGCGCCGGGGGACCGGCGCTGGTGGCAGCACGCGGTGGCACCGGCGGCTTGGTCATTGCAATGTGGACATGCAACCCGAACGAATGCAGAGTGCCATGACCACGCATGACCGTACCCAGGAACTGTATCGCCTGATTGAAGGCATCGAGATCGCAATGTTCACGACCCGCCGCGCCGATGGCCAGCTGGTCTCCCGCCCGATGGCCACGCAGGCGCGCAGCGCGGGCGCCGACCTGTGGTTCGTCACGGACAGCAGCACCGACAAGCTGGACGAGCTGAGCGCCGATCCGCACGTGAACATCGCGTACTACAACATGAAGTCCCGCGAATACGTGTCGGTCAGCGGCACGGCCCGCGTGGTAGAAGATCGCGACAAGGTGACCGAGCTGTACCGGCCGGACTGGAAAGCCTGGTTCCCGGGTGATGATGAGCGCTCCGGCACACCCGACGATCCGCGCATTGTCTTGATCGCGGTGGATGCTTCGACCGCGGTGTATCTGAAGATCGACAAGCCCAGGCCGGTCGTGTTATTCGAGGTGGTGAAAGGCATGGTCACCGGCAGCACGCCCGACCTGGGCGAAGTGCAGCAGCTTACCGCAAACGAGCTGCGGCGGCCCGCCGGCGCGGCGCACGGATAACGCGCGCGGCTGTCCTGCGCTGCCGCCTTGCGGCGGCAGCTACCATTCGCGCAGACCCACGGCCACCATGTACGTCCCGAGCAGCAGGATGAGGATGGCGATCACCTTGCGGAACACCGGCTCGGGGATGCGCTCCAGCAGCTTGCGTCCCCAGAACGTGCCCGCCACGCAGCCCGCCGTCGCAATCCCGATTGGCCATGCCACCGCCATCAGCTCGCGACCTTGCAGCCACGCATACACCGGCATCCGTGCCGCATCCACCAGCAGTGCGATAGCGGTCGCGGTTGCCACGAACGTCACGCGCGTCGCGTGAAAGCCGAGCAGCGCGGCCGAGCGGATGCCGCCCTGGTTGCCGACCATGCCGCCCAGCACACCGGACAGACCGCCCGCGACCCAGGCGGCAACCCCCTTCAGATTGACCTTCCGCGCCGCGCCGGTCAGCTCGGAGCTGCCCGCCAGGAGTAGCGCGGCGCCGAAGACGAGGGTCAGCACGGGACTGCTCGCCCAGCGATGGGCGAGCGCGCCGAGCAAACCGCCCACCGCGCTGAACACGCCGAAGCTCCACAGCAGTTTGCGATCGACATGCTGGCGCAGCAGCCAGAAGCGCAGCGCGGTGGCCACCAGGTGGGGCACCGAAACGGCCGCGACGGCGAGCTTGAGCGGGACCTGCGTGGCGAGCAGCGGGGTGAGCATGCTGCCAATGCCGAAGCCGGCTACGGCCGCCACCGATCCCGCGAGGATGGAAACGAGAAACAGTGCTACATCAAACAACTAGCGGTGCACGAAATCCTCTCCCGCCTTGAGGTCGCGGCAGAAATGCGCGATCAGCGA
>CBJLQC010000446.1:0-3036 GCA_966424955.1 uncultured bacterium
GCCAGGAAATCGCCCGCATCGATCCAGACCTTCAGCGTCTTGTACCCCGCCTCCCGCCGCGGCGTGAGCGTCAATACGTGCACCGTGCGGCCGCCCACGGTTTCTGTGCCGTGATAGCGGTGTGAAAACCGCGTGAGTGGATCGCCAATGAACTGCGACTGCAGATCGACGGCGCCCGCGCCTTGCCGCGCCGGCGAGCGCAGCACCTGGCGACGGTCGGCGCTCGGATAATACAGCCAGAAATACCGGCCGTCACCGACGATGATGTCACCGGCCGGGTCGCTGAATTTCAGCGCGAAGCGATCCGGATCGCGCTGGTAGAGGGTGCCGCGGCTGACAGTCGTGGAATTCAGCAACGGGTTCTCGCGGCGCTGCACGAATTGCGCGCGCATCGAATTGATCTTCGCGTAAGCATCGGCCGCGCGCCTGAGCACGGCGGCGCCATCGCGGGCGGCCGCCGCGGATGTCTCCGGCGCGACGTTCGGCACGCGCCCATCGCCGGAAACCACGGGCCGCCGCGGCGTGGCGGCTGGTGGCGGCGCGATCGTTTCCGTGATCTTGCGCACCCGCTTCTCGGCCGCGGGTGGCGTATCCTGCGCCGTCATTGCGGGCGATCCGACGCTGTCCGCCGCCGCGGCGGCGCTGTTATCGGCCGGCGCTGGCTGCCGCAGCTGGCCGCGTACGGCCAACGCGATCAGCAAGGTGACCAGGACCAGCCCGCCGGCAATCGCGATCTTACGCATAAGTTTCGTACACGGTCCGTAACGCTGGAGATCCCGCCGGAAACATACGATGCGCTCGACTTCGCGATAGCCCAACGCCTGGTGCGCGGCGCTGCTCACAGTTGTCGATCAGCGCATCGCCGCGCTCTGAACGGATCACGGCCGGAGCTCAGCGGCGCACTGCTTCACCGCGCCGTGCCAGCCAGCGGCCGAAGAAGAAGAAGCCGATGCCGGCGAACAGGAGAAAACCATAATCCCAATCGAAATCGGGCTGCCCGTGGACGTGATGCAGCTTCAGGATGTGATGGTCAATAATGCCTTCCACGAAGTTGAACAAACCCCAGCCCATGAAGAACTGGCCCATGAACCAGGTGGCGCTCGGGAACGCCGTCACGCGCTGGCCCGCCTGCCAGAGCATCCAGATGCCGGCCACGGTGGCGATCCACGCACCCGCGTGGAAGTAACCATCGGCACGCATGTTCGCGCGCATCGCTTCCATGCTGGTAGGCGGAATTACACTGGACAGCATGTGGTGCCATTGCAGAATCTGGTGCAGCACAATGCCGTTCGCGAAACCTCCCAACCCGATGCCCAGCAGGATGCCGCCCGTGCGCAGTATGCCCGTCGTCCTCATTCACGTCCCCCATGCTCACGAACGCTCACGCCCTTCGAGGTAGATCGGGGGGAGCCCTACAACAACGCAGCCAGCCGCTCGCGATGCGCTGTGCCAGTTATCGTATTGTGAAGCTTGCCTGATCGGTGGCAGCCGAGCTGCCCCCCACGAACACCGTGAAGCGGCCCGGCTCAACCACCGGCGCCAGCCGCGCATCGAGAATGGCGAAATCGTCGCGCGTGAGCATGAAGCTCACCGTCGTCGAGGCGCCCGGCGCCAGGTGGACCTTGCGGAAGCCGCGCAGCGCGCGCACCGGACGCGTGAAGCTTGCGACGTCGTCACGCAGGTACAACTGGACGATTTCCGATCCGGCGCGCGCGCCCGTGTTGGTCACCACCACATCGATTCGTAACGTGTCCGCCGCGGTCAGCACCGCGCGGCTCAGCCGGGGCGCGCCGTAACCAAACGTGGTGTAGCTCAGGCCATGGCCGAACACGTACTGCGGCGTCCACGGCGCGTCGATGTATTTCGACGTATAGGCATCCGATTCCGCGGGCGGTCGTCCCGTGTTCTTGTGGTTGTAGTAGATCGGCACCTGACCGACCGTGCGCGGGAAGGTCACCGGCAGCTTGCCGCTCGGGTTGTGGCCGCCGAACAGCACATCCGCGAGCGCCGGACCACTCTGCACGCCGAGGAACCACGTTTCGAGAATGGCTGGTACGTGCTCGGCCAGCCAGGGGATCGCCAACGGCCGCCCATTACTCAACACAGCGACCACGGGTTTGCCGAGCGCGTGCAATCGCTCCATGAGCAACTGCTGCGTGCCGGACAGATCCAGACTGGTGCGGTTGCGCGCTTCCGCGCTCATGTCCTGCGTTTCACCGACCACCGCGATGATGACGTCGGCATTGCGGGCGGCGGCGATCGCTTCGGCGAAACCGGATGTGTCGGTCCCCTGCACGACGGCGCCTTTCGCATAGGTCACGCGCGTCGTGGCCGAGACTGCTTGCCGGATCCCATCGAGCATGGTCACCACATCGGTTTCGCGTCCGGCCGCCGACCAGTTGCCGAGTGCCGATCGCGTGTCGGTGGCCAGCGGACCGATCACCGCCAGGCTGCCCAGGTTCCTGGCAAGGGGCAGCAGGCTGCCCTCGTTCTTGAGCAACACGATCGATTGCCTTGCGATGTCGCGCGCAAATGCGATGTGCTCGCGGTGCAGCGTCAATGTGTCCTGGCGCTGCTGGTTGCTGTAGCGGTGGGGATCGTGGAACAGCCCGAGCCGGTATTTGGCGCGCAGCACGTGACGCACCGCGTCATCCACCAGCGCGGCGGGTATGGTGCCGGCCCGCACGAGCGCGGGCAGCTGCTCGATGTAGAAGCGTGACATCATGTCGATGTCCACGCCGGCACGCAGGGCGAGGCCAGCCGCGCCCGCCGTATCGGCGGCCACGCCGTGCCGCAGCAGCTCCATGATCCCGGTCCAGTCGCTGACCAGTACACCGTCGAAACCCCAGGTACCCCGCAGCAGCTCATGCAACAAATCGCGGTTCGCATGCATGGGCGTACCACCGATCTCGTTGAACGAGGCCATCACCGAGCCGGCGCCGGCCTGCACCGCGGCACGGAACGGCGGGAGATATATCTCGTGCAGAGTACGTTGTGATATGTCCGCGACGTTGTAATCGCGGCCGCCCTCGGCCG
>CBJLQC010000447.1:0-3034 GCA_966424955.1 uncultured bacterium
GTGCGAACTCGGAAAGCAGCACCCCTTCCGTCGCGATCCGCTCCTGCAGCCGGGCATTACGCTGCGGATACAGCACGTCGATGCCACAACCCAGGACGGCCACCGTTTTGCCGCCCGCCTCCAGCGCGCCGAGATGAGCGTGGGTGTCGATTCCCAGGGCGAGACCGCTGATCACCGTGATGTCGTAGCGCGCGAGATCGGCGGCCAGCATTTCAGCGACTTCGTTGCCATACTCGGTGCTGCGGCGCGTGCCGACGATGGCCACCATGCGCGTGCGCAGCAGCTCCACGTCGCCGCGATAGAACAGGATGGGCGGTTTTTCAGCTTCCAGCTGGTGCAGACACGCCGGGTATTGTGGATCCGCCACCGTCATGACGCGCGCCTGGGCGCGCTCCAGCTCGCGCAGCGCACTGGCGATGCGGCGTTCGATGGTCGCTGTGAGGGGACCACAATACTGGCTGGCTATGGCAGCCGGCGACTGGTGCGGCAGCAGTTCGTTCAGGGTGGCGTCCGGCACGCGCAGCATGCGCAGCTGGAGCAGCGCGACGAGGTCATCGGCGCCGTGGCGCCCCGGGCCGTCATTCTCCGATTCGTTTACGCCGTCACGGTCGGTACTCCTCTTCGAATTCATCGTACTCGTAATCCTCCTCCTCGATCGCGGCTCGCACACGCTGCCAGAGGTCCTCGAGCAGCTGGTCGAGACCGCGGCGCGCGACGGATGAGATTACGTATTGCCCCCAGGCCTGGGGCGCTTCCATACGTGGAGGAGATGCATCAGGCGCGAGAATATCGCTCTTCGTGATGATCACGCAGTGCGGCTTCTGCGGCAGCTCCGCGGAATAGGCGGCCAGCTCGCTGCGCAACAGCTCGTATTCCGCCTGCGGATCCTCGCTGTCGGCCGGAATCAATATGGCGAGCGTGCGCGTTCGCTCGATGTGCCGCAGAAAGCGCAAGCCCAGGCCCTTGCCGGCATGCGCGCCCTCGATGATGCCGGGAATGTCCGCCACTACGAACGTGCGATGGCCGGACAGCGGCACCACGCCCAGGTTCGGTGTGAGGGTCGTGAATGGATAGTCCGCGATTTTCGGCGTCGCCTTCGAGATGCTCGCCAGGAACGTCGACTTGCCGGCGTTTGGTTTGCCGACCAGCCCGACATCCGCGATCAGCTTCAGCTCGAGCGTGATCTTCCGGACCTGGCCTTCCTCCCCCGGCTCCCAGTAGGTGGGCGCCTGCCGCGTCGACGTCGCAAATGCTTCGTTGCCGCGGCCGCCCCGACCACCCTTGGCGACGAGCAGTACCTGGCCATCTTCGACGATCTCGCCGATCAGCTCGCTGGTATCCGCATCCTTCACCACGGTGCCGATGGGGACGCGCAGCACCAGGTCGTCGGCATCCTTGCCAAACCGGCTTTTGCCCTGACCATGCTCGCCGCGCGCCGCGCGGTACATGTGCTGGTACTGATAGTCGAGCAGTGTGGACAGCTGTCGGTCGCCTTTCAGCATGACATCGCCACCGCGCCCGCCGTTGCCACCCGATGGTCCACCGCGAGGCACGCCCATCTCGCGCCGAAACGCTTCCGCGCCCGAGCCGCCCGTGCCGGCCTCCACCGTGATGATCGCGTAATCAACGAACATTCTTAATCACGAAATTTCGTGGTTTGACTGCGTCGTGCGACTTCGTGTCCGACTGCATCGTTGACAGTCAATCACGCAGTCCGACTTTTCAGGTCCTTCCAGGTCTTGCGCGCCGCTTCCTTGGCGTCCAGGCTCGCCTGCGTACACGCGATTTCGACCGTGGTCTCCACCTCATCGGTCGTGGCGCCCACGTTCAGCGCGCCGCGCAAGTGCGAGTACAGCTGCTGCGGCGCGTCCAGGCCGATCAGCACTCCGGCGATGCACAGCTCCCGCACTTTCAGGTCCAGACCGGGGCGCGAGAGGACTTTGCCGTAGCCTTCCTCGAGCATCCACCGTTCCATGTCCGGATGGAGCCGGGCGATGTTGGCCCGCAGGCGCTCGTATTGCCCGGCATAGACCTGCGCGCACACCTGTTCGCCACGCTGTCGCCAGGTGCCGGCATCATCCACCGCCGGCTGTTCGGGTGCCGGTCTGCCCGTCCGTTCCCGCCACATGGCCAGCGCCTGGAGCGCGACCGGATAGCCGACGAAGAGGTAGCTCTGCAGCAGCGCTTCTTCGACGTGCGCGGGATCGCAGACGCTCGCCGCTCGATCCATGGTGATGGTGAGCGCGCCCCGGCTGCGGGTGCCCAGTGCCGCGCACATGGCCACGAGCGCGCGCAGCGCGTCATCCATGGCTCGTCTCCAGGTGGATGCGCGCGCGCAGCACGCCGACCTGCTCGCCTCGGGTATTGGTGATGTCGGGATCCGCGAAGCGGGCGAGATCCGCAACTTCGTCATCGGAAAGGATCGCCAGCGCCTTGAGCACCGCGATCAGCGCCGGCTCAGCCGCGCGGGTCGCGCCATCTTCGACTTTCAGCGCGATGCCCAGCTCGGCGCCCGGGATACCGGCGCAATAAACGCCCTCCGCGCCGACCTTGGCGAAGATGCGGCCGCGCGCGACGCGCATCAGCTCGGTGCACATGCGGTCCGTGCCGGCCACGTATTCCGGATTGCGGGTCATGGCCTGCACGATGCGCGCGGGCGCGTTTTCGCCACGCCGCGCGGCCGCCGCGAAGCGCGCGAAGGCAAGGCCCAGCCGGTCGATCGGCAACGCAAACGTGACAACGCCGCAACCATCGACGGCGACGCCGATCTCGTCCGGCGGCATTTCCGCCCAGCGCGCCAGCTCACGCAGCATGCGTTGCTGCACCGGGTGATCGAGCTCGTGATAACCGGGCAGCGGCCAGCCGTGCACGCGCGCCAGGGCGAGCATCCCGGTGTGCTTGCCGGAGCAGTTGTTGTGGACACGGGTGGGCTGGAGCTGCCGTTCCGCCAGCTCCAACGCAGCCTGTTTGCCGAGCGGCAAGTGCGGCCCGCAGGCGAGGACCTCTTCGGACGCGCCGATCTTGCGCAGCATCC
>CBJLQC010000448.1:0-3027 GCA_966424955.1 uncultured bacterium
TGCGGAGCGCACGAATCCGTATTTCGTACCGGAACACTTTGGACGGCTCTATGTTTGGACGCCGCTGGTGGTCATCGGCGCGTTCTCAGCCGTACTCACGCCCGGCCTCCTTGCGGCGCTGGCGAGTGGGCTCGCGAAGTCGATTGAATCCTGGGTGCTCTACGGCTTCGCGATCAGTCTGATCGCTCTCACCGTCGTTACCGGTTGTGCGCAGTCTGTCGCGGCGAGGCCCATCACGGGATTCGGTTTCCTGCTCATCACTGCTACATGCTCGATCGCCGCCGCGGTCTTGCTGTTCAGGCGGGTCCAGAGGAGCAAGGTATTCCCGCTCCCATCGCTCGGCTTCTCATCGCTGGCCGGCTTGCTGGTTCCGCCCTGCGTTCTCCTCATCGCCCTGGCACCGAAGTTCTATTGGGAGAACTTCAACGGCGACGGCGTTCATGCGTTCGAATCGGCCCGGCTGCTGCTGCACCAGCCCCTGCCGTTCTGGCCGGCGACGGCGGGCGAGATCGCGGCATTTCCCGGCATCACCTCGATGCTTTTCGCATTTCCAGGCTCCTGGTTTATTCGCTTGTTCGGCGAATACGAGATTGCGGCCCGCGCGCCTCTGTTGTTGTACCTGGTCGTTCTGTTCTGCGCGCTCGTGCTGGTTGCCAAGCATGGCCGTGCTCCGCTGCGTACAGTCGAGAAAGCGCTGATCTGGGGAGCCCTCGCGCTCTACACAGTGGTCGTCGCCTATAGTGCGACCTACAACCCGTACTCGGCGGATATCGCGTTGCCGGCCACACAGGACACGCTTTTGATGGTCTGCTTCGCGGGATTCGTTCACGGCTTCCTGGATAACCGGACGCGCTGGTCAGTCATTTTCGGGCTGCTCACGTTCCTGTCGCTGCCGAACGGGCAGCTCCTCCTCGGCTTCTGGCTGGTTGCGGTAGCGCTGACATGGCGGCCGCTGCCCTGGCGGCGGATGGGCGTGGTTGCCGGGTTGCTGGTGGGTTGTGTCGCCCTTTCGGCGGTGGGCCCCGTTGTCGTGAAGGCGCTTGGGCTGCCCGCACCGGGTGGTGAATACGCCGCGAGCGGACTGCGACAGTACTTTGCCGAGCTGAACTTCACCGATTGGCGCCGGTTCAATTTCTTTCTGGTGCCTTGTGGCATACTGCCCGGCCTCGCACTACTCGCGTGGCGTTGGCAGGATCAGGTTGCCCGCAGCGTTACGCTGGTCGCTGCCGCGTCCCTCTTCTTTTTCTACGTACAAGCCGCGACAGCGCTGCATTACTACATCCCGGTGATGCTGTTGCCGCTGATCGTCTATTGGCGCTTGAACCGCCCTGGCCGGCTGCTATCCGGCAGTTTGTTCAACCTGGCGACTGCTGTGGCTTTGCTGGCAGGCTTCGTGGTATCTGTGCCTCGAAGCTGGGCAGTGGACACCAGGGGACGCATGGTAGGATACGCGACGCTTTTCCCGGACGATCGGTATCACGATATGGATCCGATCGCCTTTCGGCGCTCGAGTGTACTGAAGTACGTCTTTCCGTACGACTGGAACCGCGCAGTACCGGACAGTACCTACGGCGGGTCTCCGCTGGTCTGGAACTACTACGCCCATCAACGTAAAGAACCGGCCCGCGCTGCCAACTACATTGTGCAGGACACGAGCGTGAGGCCCGTACCCTCGGGCCGCCGTGCAGGCGTGATGGGAAAGTGGGCGGTGTATGTGGTCGATGATTCCGTCTGGAACATGCACCGCGCCCCGCAGAACAGAGTTCCGCCGGGAAGCGCCCTCTATTCGATCCCGCGCCGGGACTTGTTCCGCTGAGCCTTGCGCGGGAGCGCCGCGACGATGGAGTCGATCACTGATCGCAAATCCGATATCTCGGGGGCCAGCCCGGGGCGCTTCGACAGGTCCGCGCGCTCGAACGGATCGTCGGGCAAGTCATAAAGCTCTTCCCTGCCGCCGGCATCACGAATGTACTGCATTTCCTTCCTGATAATTGTGCGCACCTGGCCGCGATAACCGAGGAAGTTGGACGCGTCCTTTTCCTGGGCGGTCAGCTCCGCGAATGGCTGGGATGGCTTACCAACCGCGCTGGGGTGCCAGAACCGGCTCAGAGTGCCCCCCGGAAGATCGGCCGCAGGCGGCACGCCCGCGAGTTCGAGCACCGTGGCCGGCAGGTCGCCCAGGCTCACCGCCGGTGTGACGCGCATGTCGGCCGGGATCAGCCCGGGCGATACTGCGATCAGCGGTACATGCAACAATGAAAAATATACGCCGTTGATGTGATCCACGATGCGCGGTTCTTTTTCGCCGAACTGCTCTCCGTGATCAGACGTAATGATGACGATGGTGTTATCGAGGAGATGCCCGGCATCGAGCCGGCGGATCAGCCGGCCGATCTCATGATCCAGATAGGAGATCGACTCGTCATACGACCCACGCAAATCCTGCAGCTGTTTTTTTGTATAGCGGTATCCGCCGGCGTGATGCCAGTACAGAGCCCCGGCGCGCGTGTACCTGCCACGAAACGGCTCCGGCGCTGCATACGGCGCGTGCGCGTCGAAGTAATTCACAAATGCGAAATACGGTCTGGTGCGGTCCCGGTTGTCCAGGAAATCGAGCAGCTCGCGGTTAATGTCCGCGGCGGTTCTGCGGACCACATTTCGGTGGTCTCCGCGAATATCATTGATCCGACTTATTACGGCATGGCTCGCCCAGGAACTTTTCGCGGCCGCGCCGAAGTTCGCGGGATAATCCACGTACTGCGCAAATCCACGCCCAAGACCCGATGCAGTGGAGGCGTAGTGGAAATTGGCGACGAAAGCTGCGGTTTCGTAGCCGGCGTCGCTCAACATTTCCGCGAGCACGGGATATTCGCCGTCCAGGCGTGTCTTCCAGTTCGCGCGGTGCGCGCCAGGATAGCGCCCCGTGAACATGCTGGCGTGAGAAGGCAGCGTCCACGGTGCGGTAGCGACGGCCATGTCGAAGGTGACGCCGCGCCGGGCAAAGGCGTCCAGGTTGGGAGAAGTGGG
>CBJLQC010000449.1:0-3006 GCA_966424955.1 uncultured bacterium
CCCGGCATCGTTGTGCACCAGGCAGCGGAACGGGTAGGTGCCGAGTGGCGCGCCTTCCAGCGCGATGATCCAGGCCGTCCCTTTCGCGACCAGCGGGGGGCTACGCAGTTGCCCGCTGTTTTCGAGAAACGCACGCTGCGTGGGCTGAGTCACCTCGAAAACCAGCGCGTGCGAGCGGCTGTCGCGGGTCGTGAAGCGGAGGTAGTCGCCGGGTTTGGCGGTCAGCTGGCGCGGCTCGAAATCACGATGCTGTTGGGCGGTACCCACCGCGATGTCGTGCAGGTCGACCCCCGCGGGCAGCTCGATGGTGTCACCGGCCAGCTCGAGTGTGCGGTCCTTCTGGTCGACGAGCGGCGCATTCTCGCACGCGGCCGCGAGCAGCGCGCAAACAAACGCGCCGGCGCAGCTGGTGAGAAAGCGCGCCGGCGCGAAACTGCTGTGCCATGGCACTGGGCTGTTACTTACCGCCGCCCAGCGACCAGACGTAAGCGGAAACCTGGCGGATCTGATCGTCGCTCAGCGTGGCGCCACCCATGGCCGGCATCGGGGCCGGGTGCTGCTTGGGCTGCGGCACGCCAGTCTTCACGTTCTGCTGGATCGACGCGAACGTGCCATCGATGTTGAGCCACTCACTATCCGTGAGATTCGGTGCCAGCTGTGTGCCCTTGGCATCCGGACCGTGACACGTGTAGCAGTTGCCCGTCGAGGTGAAGATCTGCTGTCCGGCCGTGACATCCTCTGCCGTGGCTCCCTGCGGCGGTGTGCCCGCCGTGGGCGTGGCAGTCGGTGCCGGCTGCACAGCCGAATCGCCGCCCGTCGCTGCCGCATCATCATCTCCTGCGCTACCGCCCCCGCACGCCACCAGCGCCAGCGTCAGGACGACAGCGCCGAACTTCATTCCGCGCATTCTCATTCTCCCGTCAGTAGTCGGAAAGCGGGCCGATAATAGTCCGCTCAGCGTGTGTGTGCAAGCACACGTCAGTTTGCCTCGGAGTCATAGCTATCAACCGCCGTGCCGCAATTCGCGCAGAAGCGCCAGCGCGGCTCCAGCACTTCACCGCACGAGGGACAGGGCAGCCGGGTGAGATCATTTCCGCAATACGGGCAAAAATTCGCCAGCCGTCCCGCGGGCAGGACGCCGCCGCAAAATGCGCATTCCTGCGCGTGTGCACTCGCGGCCGCGGGCGCGGACTCCGCAACCGGTTCCGCCGCGGGCACGACGACCATATCCGTGGGCCGCTCCGGTCGGGCCTCCGTGCGCGTATCGGGCAGCCACGGCAGGGGCGCTGTGATCCAGACATCACAATTCGCGTATTCACGAAAGATGCCCACATTCGGATTGGCCGACTCCAGCTGGCCGCGCAACAGCTCGCGCACTTCGGCCGGCTCGATGCGCGCCAGGTCACCTTCGCCGGCGAGCAGCCGCAGCAGCGCATACTCGTAATCCGCGTTCATCTCGAAGCCGACCACGGCGCGCGCTGCGCGGTACGGCACGAGCTGCTGATAAATCTCGGCGACCGTGACCGGTTCGCCGAAATCATCACCGCGGGTCTGCCGGAGCGCGCTCACGAGCGCGCCATGCAGCTTCTCGACACGGTCATCCATGGAGGAATCCTAGCGGCGGTTCTGCAGCAGCGCACGCGCTTCGTCGGGTGCACGCTGCAGCGTGGCTTCCGCGTTGGGATCACCCGCCGTGCGTTGGGCGCGCACGAGCTTGACCCAGGTACGTGGCTCGGCAGCGTCGAGGTCGACGGCTTCCTGATAGCGTTTCACCGCCAGCGAGGGCTGCCCCCAATCCATGAAGAGATCGCCGAACTCTTCGCGTAGCAGCGCATCCTGCGGCTGCTCCTGCACCGCGCGCTGCAAGACCCGGCCGGCATCCGCGAAACGCCGTTCCCGACGATAGAGCCGCGCCAGGTAGAAAGCGGCCGTCGCGTTGGAAACATCATCATCGACCTCCTGCTGGAAGATCTGCTGCGCTTCCGACAGGCGGCCCGCGCGATAGGCTTCCAGTCCGCGATCCATGCGCGACTGCCGCAGGAACAAACCCCAGACGAGCAGTGCAAAGACGACGACGCCGGCAATGAACGCGACGATCTTCATAGGCTTGGGCGGTCCGGCCGCTGCGGGGACGACGTGCGGCGCTTCTTCCACCGCGCCGGTGGCTACCGCGGTGTGTGCGACGGCGCGCACATCGCGTTCCGCCCGTTCGGTATGCCGATGGACTTCTTCGCGCAGCTGATCGACGACGCGCAGTCCGAGGTCGGCATCGGACGCGCGCACCTTGCCTTCGCTCGCGCGGCGGGCCGCCTGCTCGAACTCGTGGATGAGGCCGGCCAGCTGTAAGGAAATGAGGTCGCGCTGCCGCAGCGTGGGAATCAGGCGGTCGGGGGCAAGCTCGGTTGGCGAGAGCGCCGCCATGCGCAGATCATCGGGCGCGCCGCGATCGAAACGCAGTAAAGAGCGGAGCGTCTTCTGCACTGCCGCGTTGGTCTCCTGCAGCGCGGAAGCCAGCTCCACCGATGATCCATAATTCTGAAGCTGTCCGATCGCGCGCTCGGCCTCGTTGAGCGGTTGCAGCGCGCGATTCACGTCGATCATCGAGCTTTCCTTTGGACGCGGCTACGGATCCAGTTCCCAGAGTCCGGCGCGGGCGCCCGTCAGGATGAAGTTCTCCGGATCCTCGGCCGGCAGTACCACGCCGTTGCGCACGCGCACTTCGGCCGCGTGCCGACGCATGAATTGTGCGACGGTTTCGTGCGGCTCCCCGCACACTTCCTTCAGCTGCGCGATGATGTCCGAGTAGCTGCCAATGCATTCCTGGCCGTCCATCAGCCGGACGCGGTGCGTGGGCGGCGCGTCCTTGGGGCCGGCCGGGCTCGTGCTGCTGCCGCTCTCGATCTCGGCCAGGAGCTCATCCAGCGGGTCCACCTCGGCCTCGATGTCCTCCAACCGGGCCTCCCACAGGCCGATGTCCGCGCCGCTCGGCTCGGACACGCCGATGGC
>CBJLQC010000450.1:0-2999 GCA_966424955.1 uncultured bacterium
TGCCGCCAGGCGCAGCTCCGTGAAGGCGGCGCGCAACTGCTCGGCGCTGCTCGGCAGGATGGCCGTCGTGGCATGGATGTCCGCCACCGCCCGCGGCGAAAGCAGCGAATCGGCCCGGATCAACACGTTGCGGGCCGACGTGGACAGCTCGGCCGCAGTCTCCACCAGGGCCGGCGCATTCACGCCGCGCAGGGTATCGCCCGGCTCGATCTTGACCATGGCCGTGCCCGGCAGCAACTCGACGGTATGGGCGCCGAATACATCGCCCATTACGCTGGCTCGCGTGTCGGCGGGCAGCGGCAGGTCGTCGTTGAGGCGGAGGGTCGCGGACACGCCCTGCGGTCCGTTCAACTCGACCGAGCGCACCGATCCGACGTTGACGCCTTGCAGTGTGACACGGTCGCCGCGCTTCAGTCCGCCGCCGCTCTCCAGCAGAACGACGACGTTCATGCCCCCCTTGAGCAGGGGGCTACCCAGCAGATAGTAGAGCCCGAATACGAAGAGGGCGACGGCCAGAATGGTGAGCGCGCCCAGCGCGGCTACGTTGCGTTTTGTTTTGTCCATACGGTTTCCTCACGCCACCACGGCGTCGATCCGGCTGCGCCTGACGAAGCGCGCGACCACCGGATCACTGTTTTGCAGCATTTGCGCGGCCGTACCCGATCCGCGCACCTTGCCCTCGTACAGCAGCGCGATACGATCGCCGACCTCGAACGCGGTGTCGAGGTCATGGGTGACCACGATGCTGGTTACCCCCAGCTCGCGGCTGACCTCGAGGATCAGCTCGTCGATGTTGTCGGCATTCACCGGGTCCAGGCCGGTGGTCGGCTCGTCCCACAATAGATAGCGCGGTTTGCTCGCAATCGCACGAGCGACGCCTACGCGCTTGCGCATCCCGCCCGACAGCTGGGAGGGCAGCTTGTCGAGGACGTCCGGATTGAGATTCACCTTCCGCAACAGATCGATGGCCTCGGGCCGGCACGATTGCAGCGTGCGCGTGCTGTTCTCATCGGCCTGCGCGAGATACAGGTTTTCCGCGATCGTGAGCGAATCGAAGAGCGCCGCGTTCTGAAAGACGTAGCCGATCTTGCGACGAATGAGCCCAAGCTCCTCGCTGGTGGCGTCGACCACCGACATGCCATCGACCAGCACCATGCCGGCATCGGGCTCGAGCAGACCGATGACGTGCTTGAGCAACACGCTTTTGCCCGTGCCCGACGGCCCGAGCAGCGCCAGCGTCTCGCCCTCCGAAACCAGCAGATCGACGCCATTCAGCACGACCTGCTCGCCGAAGCTCTTTTTCAGACCACGAAATTCAATCATTTCTGCTGTCGAGGTTAAGAGGTTAAGAGGGCGAGCGCGAGCGCGAGTTTCGTACGGCGATGCTGCCCGGCACTCCTCACCTTCGCGTTCATTCTCCACCCTTAACCTGCAAACCTGCCGTTCATTCACGCTTTTAAAACTCGCGCTCGCGCTCGCGCTCTTAACCTCTTAACCTGCCGTACTCAAAACATTTTCAGCAGCGGCGCCAGCATCACGTCCAGCACCATCAGGACGATGGTCGTGATCACCACCGCGTTGGTGGTCGTGCGGCCCACGCCTTCGGCGCCGCCACCGCCCTCGAGGCCGACCAGGCAGGCAATGAACGTCACACCGAACCCGAATACCGCCCCCTTGATGAGGGAGAACCACAGCGCCCAGGGCCGGAAGTAGAAGCGCATCCCGAAGATCACATCGTCGCCGGTGAGTCCCTCCACGGCGAGCTGGCCGACCAGCCATCCTGCGTAAAGGCCGGCGGCATCGGCCATTACCACCAGCGGCGGGAATACGAGTACCCCGGCCAGCACGCGCGGTGTCACCAAAAAGGCAACCGGATCGCGGCCCATCGCGCGGAGCGCATCGATCTGCTCCGTCACGTGCATGGAGGCGAGCTCGGCCGCGATGCTGGCACCGACACGCGCCATCATCACGATGGCCGTGAGCAGCGGACCCAGCTCGGTGAGGACGCTGGCGGCGAGCACGCTGCCGATGACCCAGAGCGGCAGTCCGCCGGTGAACTGCGCGCCCGACTGCTGCGAAGTCACCGCGCCGCCCAGCGCGGAGATGAACATGACCAGCGGCAGCGACTTGATGCCGATGATGTATGCCTGGCTCAACGCGGAGCGCATGTAGGTGCGCGGACGGGGCAGTACCTTGAAGATCGCGATGAGCAGCAGTGTGGCGCGGCCGGCGCGATCCAGCCCGCGCAGCACGGGCTGCAGTCCCGGCCGCAGGACTTCCTCGTAGTAGTGTTGGAATGCGGTGATGCGGCCGGCTGCTTCAGCCATCAGAGTTTCTGCGCGAGCGTGTCCACACGTAATAAACCGGTATACCGGCGAGAATGATCCCGAAATTGAAGAGCGTCGAGCGAGGCTCCTCGATGACCGAGTTGCCCAGCAGCAGGATGGACGCGACCAGGAAGACGATCGGCACGATCGGGTAGCCGAGCGTTTTGTACGGCCGCGGCAGATCGGGCGCGCGGCGTCGCATCACGAAGACCGCGCCGACCGCGAGCGCGTAGAATGGCCAGATCCCGATGATGAAGGAATCCGCCAGCTGCTCGAAGGTCCGTACCGTGACGTACGCCACACCCAATCCTGCGCACAGCAGGATCGCAGCAGCCGGCGTCTGCCACATCGGATGCACCCAGGCGATCGGCTTGAAAAACAGCCGATCCTCCGCCATCGCGTACAGGATCCGCGGGCCGGTGATGGTCGAGCCGTTCAGCGCTCCGAAGGCCGACAGCATGACCGCGCCCGCGATGATGGACGCGCCCACCGCGCCGAAGATCTTGGTAGCGGCATCGGAGGCCACGAGCTCGGAACCGGCCATTTCGTCGATGGGCAGCACGTACAGATACGCGAGGTTGATGACGAGGTAGAGCAGGACCACGAGGCCGGTACCCGCCAGCAGCGCGCGCGGCATCGTCCGCTCGGGATCCTTGACCTCGCCGGCAATGA
>CBJLQC010000451.1:0-2991 GCA_966424955.1 uncultured bacterium
GCGGGTTCGCCGGCGCTGGCGCGGAGCGCTGGATGCGGGTCGCGGGAGAAAAAGCGGGGCGCGGTCGGCGCGGGCGGGACAAAGTGCTTCGCCACACATGAAATGAGACTCTTCCCGCTACCCGCTACGCGCTTTATTTCCGGCGACGCGCGACCAGCGCTCCGCGCCGGCGCCCGCGGGCCCGCTCCGTGAGCGCTACGCCACTCGCGAGCAAAACATCACCCTCACAAAACCTCGCACACACTCAATCGCGCCGTGCCAGCGCCGTGAACTGGGCGTCCGTGAGACGAGCCAGGTCGTGCGGGCTCAGCTCGATCTCGACGCCGCGCCGCCCGGCACTCACGTAGATCGTGGGAAATGCTGCGGCACTCTCATCGAGCAGCGTGGGCAGGCGCTTCTTCTGCCCGAGTGGACTGATTCCGCCGGCGACGTAACCCGTGGCGCGCTCGGCCTTCGTCATGTCCGCCATTTCCGCGCGTCGCGCACCCAGCGCGCCCGCCAGTGTCTTCAGGTTGAGCGACGCAGCTACCGGCACGATGCCGACGGCGAGTCGTCCATCATCCAGCTCGGCTACCAATGTCTTGAATACCCGATCCGGCGCGACACCAAGCTTCTCAGCGGCTTCCAGTCCGTATGATGCGGCGCCGGGATCATGTTCGTATTTGTGCACGCGATACACGATCCCGGCTTTGTGCGCGGCGTTGATGGCGGGCGTCACTGCGCCGGATGTTTCCGGAGGAACAGGTTGATGGCCTCGGCTACCGCCTGCGGCTGCAGCATCTGCAGCTCGTGACCGGCGCCGTCGATGACCTTTTCTTCTCCGCGCGGCAGCGCGCGCAGGAGCGCGGTATGCGCGGCGCGGAACCCGGCCGGCGAGTTCGCCCCGACGACCAGGAGCGCCGGCGTCTGCAGTGCGCCGGCCTCGGCCAGGCCGAATTGCCATTGCGCGAGCGCGGGCATCTCGATCTCGAAGAACGTGCCCGCATCCTTCACGCTCTGCTCCTGCATGGCCGTCGCACCGGCGGCCGTCATGGCTTCCCACGAGCCGGGCGCGATCGCGTTACCGAAGTGCTGGATGGCGGCGCGCGCATCGCCTTGCGCATACAGTTTGGCCGCCTGCTGTGCGGCCTCCATCAGTTTCGGATCCAGCGGGCTGAGCGCGGGGACCGCGGGTTCCAGCAGTACCAGCGATGCCACGCGCCGCGGATACTGCCGCGCCACTTGCAGCGCAACGCTGCCGCCGTACGAATGACCGACCAGGTGCGCACGCTGCGCACCCACCTGGTCGAGCACGGCGAGCGCGTCCGCCGCCTGCTGCTCGATGGTGAACGGCTTGCTCGCACGGCTGCTGCCGGCAAATCCGCGCCGGTGATAGGTGATCAGCTGATGGTTGGCGAGCGACGGCTGCGACAGCAAGCCGTCGAACACATCAGCGAAAACGCTGCCGTGGATCAGCAAGACCGGCTCGCCGCTGCCGGTTACCCGGTACTCGAGCGAGCCGCCGGGCACGTCCACGCGCTGCCATCCGGCCGGCGCCACGGCGATCGTGGGCTCCGGCTGATGGGTGCAGGACGCGGCGAGCAGCCAGATGGTGAAGACAACCAGCAGACATTTCAGGCAGCGCATACACATGGGACGCCTCCGTGCTCAGGAGATCTTGCCGGTTTCGGCCTCAGCGGCGACGGCGTGCAGCAGGCGCTGGATGGCGCCGGCGCCGCCCTGGTAGAACGCGCGGTACAGGCTGCGATAGGCGCCCACGCCGAGCAGCGTGCCGACCACACCGCCCAGCGCTACCGGCGCCACCGCCAGGGCCGCACTACCGGCGAAAACCGGAAGCGCGCCGCCGGCCGTGGCCCCCAGCCAGCCGGCCAGCCCGGCCGCGCCGCCGGTGAGCGCCAGGTTTACCCCGCGGCGGTACAACGGCGCGCGCACGTGCAGCCGCGTTTGCTCACCGTCCGCGCGAATCCGGAAGAGCAGCACGCGCACGTCGGCAAAATTGATGTCGCGATGAAAGTCGTCGTTCGATTTGCTGACCCGGTAGATGACGACGCCGTCCTGGAGCGGGTCCGTGCCGATCATCGTCTCGTTCATCATGTCGAACGCGGGCCGCGCCGCGACGACACGCAGCGCTTCCAGCACGCGTGCGGGCGATGCGGCGATCGACCGTTGCGCTTCCAGCATATCCGGCTGGCGCAGCAGGCGACGCAGCCAGCGCGCGGTCCACAGGTTCTGATCGATACGATCACTGTCGGGCAGCTGCTGCTCGGCCAGTGCGACGCGCACGTAATCGGGATCGATGCCGGCGCCCTCGGCCGCGGCGGCAACCTGTTCCAGTGACAGCCCGCCGGTCGCGCGCTCGGCCGGCAGCATGCGTTCATTGCGCTGCTGCTCCGCGGCTTGCAGCTCGGCGGCGCGCCGCCACAGCTCGCGCGCCTGCTCTTCCGGAATGCGTCCTGATGTCACGTGCCGGCTGATTTTCGAGGTCGTTGTCGCGTTAAGCTGAGATGACGTGCTCAGGGCGACGTCGTAAGATAACTACGCTGGTGCCGCTCGGATCGCCACTGGCAACACGGAAACCCGATGGAATCGAGCCGTATACCGCTCATGAGCGGGGGGCTCGCCACCCTGTGCGTGCTGGCCGCCAGCCTGGCCGGCCTTTTTGCCGACGCCACTTACGCCCGCGAGACGACCGCGTGGGCGGCGCAGGCGCAGGGTCAGGACTGGGCCAATCTGCTGCTCGTGGTGCCGGCGCTGCTCATCAGCAGCGCGTGGATCGCGCGCGGCTCAGCCACTGCGATACACGTGTGGCGCGGCTTGCTGCTCTACGTGCTGTACTCCTACATCCTGTACTCGTTCTTCATTCACTTCAACCGCGTGTTCCTGGTTTACGTCGCCGCGGCCGGCCTGGCGTTTTATGCGCTCGCGGCCAGCATCTCCAGGCACGACATCCGCCTGCCTGCTGCGTTGCCGCGCACCCGCCTGGCGCAGGTT
>CBJLQC010000452.1:0-2985 GCA_966424955.1 uncultured bacterium
TATTCGCTTTCGATCACGGGGCAGCTGCAAGCTGATCGCAAAGTAAAGGCGGGCGTATTCACTCCCGACCAGGCGATGCCGGGTCAGCTATACATTGAAGAGCTGAGCAAGCGCGGAATCGAGATTCGCGAAAGCGAAATGTAGTTTTACGTGCCGTCATCCCCGGAGGGTCACATGAAACGGTTCGTCCTGCTGCTGGCAGCGTCACTATGCGCGGCCAGCAGCGCACAAGCGCAGGAGCACGAGCTCAGCCGGTATTCGTTCACTTTCTTCGACAACACGCTCACCGTCGAAGTCCTCGCCGACATGCCCGGTCAATTGCAGGTAGTGCGAGGCGAGCCGGGCCGCATCAATGTGGCCGGGCGCGTGCCCGGCGGTGTCCCCGCATTCGCGCTGGGCGGACGCGAGGAGAACCACCTTCGTTTGACCGCGGTGGGGGGCAATCGCGCCGACTTCGTCGTGATCGTGCCCGAAGACGCGATGGTCAGGGTCAAGCTGCCCGAACAGAACTGGCGCCAGATCGGCATGACGCAGCCATCCGGGCAATACACGTGGGCTGCGAGTGAGAATCGCACCGCACCCGTAGCAGTCGCGCCTCGCGTGCGAACGGCCGCATTACCGGGGCCCATGGTAGCCTACTCCGATGAGCTGCCGCCGCAGTCGCTGAATGTCACCAGCCTCAACGCCGTGCGCACCGTGAGCGTCCGCTTCGAGGGACCGAGCTTCAACGTAGCCGGCAACCAGCCCATGAAATTGCAGAAGGGCGACCCGACGAACGTCGAGGTGCGGACCGGCAGCGCTGTGCAAGACCTGGTCGTGACGGTGCCGCTCGGGACGAGCGACTTCAAGCTGATGCTGGCCGGCCAGACCGCGATGAACGTGGTGGGTGGCGAAATACGCGTGTATTGCGAGCCTCTGACCCAGCAGGACCTCGGGATGGGGCGGCGCTGGTATACGTTTGCCCCCGAAATGGGAAGAATGACCTGCCGCTAGGCCGCAGCACCTCTACTGAAAGCTGGATGGCGGGCTACCGCCGTCCAGCTTTTTTCATCAGGGAACTTTTCCGAGGTGCATCCGATTGGGAGTGTGCCGGGGATGGAGTACAGCCTCCAGGCGATCCGGGGCGGGCCCCGAAACGTCTTGCGCCACAACTGGTTTTCAACAGACGCAGCCCTTTTCAACAGTCGTTGCAAATTATATATTTATAAGCGGTTTAGGGATTCCAAGCCGTACCCAATAAATGATTTTCCGAGATGACGGTCGGGGGCAGCAGTCCTGGAGCCCCCTTCGTCTTTATAAGGAGATAAATGGCCACAGCGACCATCCCAACGCGGAAAGACGTACGGCGCGTGCCGCTCACGGACATGAGCGACGGCGAGCTGGTCGCGGCACACCTGGAAGGGCATCCCGGTGCCTTTTCGCAGCTGTACGATCGGTATCGCGACCGGCTGGTACACTTCATTGCGCGCAAGACGGGTGATCGTGACCGGGCGGAGGACCTGGTACAGGAAGCGTTTATTCGCGTCACGCGGCACCTGCACCGTTTCGACCAGGGCAAGAAGTTTTCGACGTGGATTTATACGATCTGCTCGAACCTGGCGAAGAACGAGCTGCGTAACCGTTCCCGCAGCCCGCTGGTGCTGTTCCAGAAGCTGACGACCCACTGGGAGTCGGACCATCGGCCGCTGCAGTTCGAAGACCTGGGCAATCGCCCCGACGACCTGTATCGCAAGCGTTACTTGCAGGACCTGGTCGAGCAGATGGTGGAGGAGCTGCCGGAACACCACAAGCTGGTTTTCCGCCTGCGCGAGCTGGAGGGCAAGAGTTACGAGGAGATCGCGGAGATTACCGGTGTGAACCTGGGGACGGTGAAGAGCCGTCTGCATCGCGCGCGGACCAGCTTTGCGGAGCGCATCGAGCCGCATCTGAACTGATAAACTCCGCGACGGTTACGGCGCAGTGAAGCTGCGCCTCTCGTTAACAACGATTCTCGCTTTTCACGAGGCGCCACCTTGCCAGGTGGCGCTTTTTATTTGTGCAGCTTCGCCGTATTCGTTGTGAAGTCCTTACTCGTCGGCAGCGGCGCGTCCGACCACATACGCGAACTCCGCATATCGGGCGAGTCCACTGAACGGGAACTCGGCGTGCCACTCGTCGTCGGCGCGGTGGTAGCGATCCCAGCGCAGGCGCAGCGCGGCTTGCTGCTCGGGGGTGACGTTCTCCCACTGGTTGCCCGGAATGATGAAGATGCTGGGCACGTGGCGGGCGAGGAACGGCCAGTAGTCGGAGTTGGGGGAGGCGCCACCCAGCTCAGCGGTCCACTGTCGTTTGGTTGCGATCTGTTGGGCGAGCTGTCCGAGCGGCGAGTCCTTGCCGCCGGCAATACGCCAGCTCACGGGCGCGGCGGGCGGCGCACCGGCATCCAGATTGATCAGGGCGTGGATACGCGAAGGCGGGACGACGGGATGCGTCGCCAGGAACGACGAACCCAGCAGGCCGCGCTCCTCGCCCGTGAAGAACATGAAGAGCACCGAGCGTTTGGGCGGCGACTTCCGCATGAGCTCCGCGATACCCAGCAGCATGCCGACGCCGGCGGCGTTATCGGAGAAGCCGTTGTAAATGGAGTCGCCGCGCGCATCGGGTGTGCTCACGCCGAGATGATCGTAATGCGCGGAGTAGGCCACGATCTCCCGCCCGGGCGCGGTGTCGGTACCGGGAATGATGCCGGCGATGTTGGCGGCATCGACGTCGGTCGTCTCGATTTGCAGGGTCGCCTGGAGCGTGCCAGGCAGCTCGGTGAAGCGCTGGCTGTGCAGCAGGTGCCGCGCCAGCGCGGGTGCCGCGATGATGACCGGCAGATTCGCCTGCCACACGGGATCGTCGAGTTCCGCATCGACGTAATAGCGCGCGTCGCCGCGACTGCGCGCGAAAAGCTGGAGGAGCGATGTGTCGGAGAGCGCGATTACCACGCCTTGCGCGCCCGCG
>CBJLQC010000453.1:0-2958 GCA_966424955.1 uncultured bacterium
GCGAGCGTGGCGATTCCGCGGAAATGAAGAGCAGATTGCCCCAGATCGACGGGTCGCCCTGGTCGGTGGCGCAAACAATCGTGCTCATCTCGACGGGTTTGGCAGGATTGCTCACGTCCCACACGCTGAAGCCGCTGAAATTGCCCTGGTAGACCGTGTTGCCGCGAAAGGCCAGGTCGGAATTGATGTAGGCAAGCCCGCGCGCCGAGTCGAATTCCGCGGGTTTGGGCGCATGCGCGACCAGCCGCATGTTCGCGATCGCCACACCGGCAGTATTACCGGCGCCGGCCTTCAGGCCGACGCGCGGATCGTTCATGGTCGCGATCGTGTCCTGCTGCGCCAGCAGGGCGAGGAGGGCAATGGCAACGACATTCATGGCTTTACCTGTCCAGGAGTGTGCAATAACTGTTGCATGACATAGATCTCGTCGCGCTGGTCGGCGTCGACGTCGGTAACGAAACGAAAGAGATCCGGATCCTGCGCGGCGCCCGCCGTCTTCACCAGGTCATCCGCCATCTGCAGCGCGCCCTCGTGATGGCGAATCATGAAGCTGAGAAACAGCCGGTCGAATTCGGCGCCGCGCGCGGCGGCCAGCCGCGCCATCTCGTCGGTGGTCAGCATGCCCGGCATCAGGGCATGCTGATGGTGCGCGGAATCAGGCACGGGTTGGTTCCGCTGGCGCAGCCACTGCCGCATCAGGGCGATCTCGTCGCGCTGCGAGATGTCGATCTTCTGCGCCAGTCGCAGGACGCTGGTTGACGCACCGTTCGTGGGTGCCAGCGCGGCCATCACCAGCGCCTGCCGGTGATGACCGATCATGTCCTGCATGAAACGAACGTCCGCGACGGTGTACCCTGCGCCGGCCTGGACCGCGGCGGTGGGCGCATCCTGCGAGTGCGCCGGGAGTGTGCTGGCGCGCGGGGCGCACGCCGCGGCGGCAGCGCCGAGCAGGAGTAGCGTGTAGGGACGCATGGCCGGATGGTAAACGCCACCAGGTGGTGCGCGCCAGTCGCGCATCGCCGGCGCGCGACCGGGCTCGCATCTTGAATACGACGTAGCGCAACCGTGACTGGAGTGGCCGACGTGAGGAAATGGGCGGGCTTGGTAGGCTGGTTGGTGGTGACGTTCGTGGCAGCCGGCATCGGCAGCATCGCATCGGCGCGCGCGCCTGAATTCTATGCGCAGTTGTCCCGCCCCGCGTGGGCGCCCCCCGCATCCGTTTTTGGGCCGGTCTGGACGGTACTCTATCTACTCATGGCGATCGGCGCGTTTCTGGTCTGGCGCGAACGTGGTTTTGCGGGCGCGCGCGTCGCGCTCACCATTTACCTCGTTCAGCTGGCAGCCAACGCGCTCTGGAGCTGGCTCTTTTTCGGCTGGCGCATAGGCAATGCGGCAGCAGCAGAAGTGGTGGTGCTCCTGCTGCTGATCTGCGCGACCGTCATTGCCTTTTGGCGCGTGCGGCCACTGGCCGGCGCCCTGCTCCTCCCCTACCTCGCCTGGGTCAGCTACGCGACGGCGCTCACCATCTCCATCGTGCGCCGCAATCCGCAGCTGCTTTAACGCGCTTCGTGCGCCGGCCGGTCGTCGACGTCCTCCCGGATCGGTTCGCTGTCACCGCCGGATGGCCCGCCGCCAATGACCTCGTCATCCGGGCGCGGCTCCAGCCCGGTGCCGCCCGCTTCGTCGTAATCGGTCGCGCCGGGCTGCCCCGGTGGCCGTCCCTTCAGCTCTTCCGGCGTATCCTGCGTAATCGGCCTGGCGTTTCGATCGCCCATGATGTCCTCCTTGTCGCGCCCATAGCCGTGCAAAAACCAGGGCGTTGCACGGAGCGCCCATCTGTATGACGATTGACCTTTGACCGCAGGCAGGCCAACCTTGGACCAGTCGGGCGATCCGATGCCCGACAGGCGGAGGATTGAGATGAAGGAATTTCGCCGGCCATGATCTTCAAACGCGCATTCTGGTTTGCCGCTTCGCTGGGCGCGACGGTTCTCAACATCGCCGCCGGCATCTACGCGCTCGTGCGGACCGAACCGATGCATGCGTTCATGCACGGCGCGGCCGCTTTCGGCTTTGGCCTGCTGGCCATCTATCTGCGGCCGCGCGGAGCCGCCGCCCAGTCGCGTGTTCCCGCGGCCGACCGCACGCAACAGCTGGAAGCGAGCCTGAGCGAGCTGGAGGACGAGCTGCGCGAGACGCGCGCGCGGCTCGAGTTCACCGACCAGCTGCTCAAGAACAAGCCGCCGCCGAGCTGACCGGCCGCTCCTTCATGCTGCGCTGCCGCCGCTTCGCCGGACCATCGCTCCTGCTGTTATCGGTTGCCTGTGCATCGCGCCCGGGCAGCGTCGATCTTCCGCATTTCACGCCATCCGGCAATTCCGCAGAACGCGTTCGCGTCCTGGAGCTGTATCCCAACGTCACGGCCACGCTGGTCGCACCCGCGACGCTCGACCTCACGAAGCCTATCGACCTCATCCTCTACGCGCTTCCCAACGGCAACACGACCGCGGAAACGATCGGCCGCCGCATGGACGAGGGCGTCGGCTGGCGCTACGACATTCAACACATCGGCGCACAGACACGTGCTTTGCGCGCGCGCGGGCTGCCGCAGGCGGTCGTCGTCTACCTGGAAGCGGCCGGGAAGAGCTGGCCCGAATGGCGGCGCGTGCAGGGCTACGAGCGCGCCAACGCCCGCATCGTGTCGATCGTCGATCAGGTGCGTGCCGCGCTCGGTAGTCCACGCGACCTGCATGTCACACTCACCGGCCACAGCGGTGGCGGCTCATTCGCGTGGGGTTTCCTGGATGGACAGGACTCGCTGCCCGGATGGCTCGACCGGATTGCCTTCCTGGACAGCAACTACAGCTTCGAGTATCGGCACGGCGAGCAGCTGGTCAAATGGCTGCGCGCCGACGCGCGCCGCACGCTCGTTATTCTCGCCTACGACGACCGCAACAT
>CBJLQC010000454.1:0-2954 GCA_966424955.1 uncultured bacterium
TGCAGACTCAGCCGCCCGTCACGACGGCGATGACACCACTGACCGCGTCTGCCGCGCCGGCCACGATCGACACCAAGGCGATTGCTCCGTCGGCACGTATCGCCGCTATCGACTGGATGCGCGGCTTCGTCATGATGCTCATGATCATCGATCACGCCTCGATGGCGTTCGATGCGAGCCATCTCGACGAGGACTCCGCGATGTTTCCCGGCGCGGCGACGATGGCGTTGCCGTCGGGCGAGTTCTTCACGCGCTGGATGACGCACATCTGCGCGCCGACGTTCGTGTTCCTCGCGGGGGTCGCGCTCGCATTGAGTATCGAGCGACGCGTCGCCAAGGGCGCGAAAGCATGGGACATCGACAAGAACATCCTGACGCGCGGCGCCATCATCGCGCTCCTCGACCTCACGATTATTTCGCTCGGCTCCGGCCGGCTCAACTTCGGCGTGCTGTTCGCGATTGGCGTGTCGATGATCTGCATGGCCGCTCTGCGTCGCCTTCCCACGTGGGGCCTGCTCGCGTTCGGCCTCGGCTGGTACGCGGTCGGCGAGCTCGTCACGGACTGGCTCTGGGATCCGCCCGGTAACGCGGCCCCTTATGCCGCGATCCTGCTGGCGAACTATGCGACCGACACGGTGGCGATCAAGTATCCGGTGCTGCCGTGGCTCTCAATGATGGTGCTCGGCTGGGTGTTCGGCCGCTACGTCAATGAGTACTCGGCCGGCCGGCGCACGCTATCTCCGCGAGCCGTCTTGCTGATCGCCGGTGTCGCCGCGCTCGGCGTGTTCGCGCTCGTACGCGCCAAAGCCGGCTATGGCGACATGTTTCTGCCCCGCACGTCGGACGCCTGGCAGCAATGGCTGCATGTCAGCAAGTACCCGCCGTCGCTGACGTACGCCACCCTCGAGCTCGGCCTCATGTCCCTATTGCTCGCGGGTCTCATCACGCTCGAGCGCGTGCTCGGCGTGCGCGAGAACGGCCCGTTCCTCGTGTTCGGCCAGACTGCGATGTTCTTCTACCTCGCGCACCGGCTCATCTTGGAGATCCCGGCCACCTACTTCGGGCTGCGCGGGGTCGGCGACCTCACGACGACCTATGTCGTCGGCATCGTGCTGTTCTGGCTGCTTTACCCGGCCTGCCTCTGGTACCGGTCGTTCAAGGCTGCGCACCCGAAATCGTTTCTCCGCTATCTATGAGGAAACGCACGGGGGCCTGCAAGAAAACCAAACGGAAGCACCAGAACCGCGGGGACTACCGCCAATCCGAGCACCCGCTTGGGTGCATCAAAGAACGTTTCTGATCGCTACGCCCTTCGGCGAGACCGCCTGGGCCGAGACTGTCGTCGCCAGCGGCGTTGGTGCGCGCGCAGGATCTCGATCGCCGCATCGCCGTCGGCGACGCACGCCGGAATTGCCAAGTCCTGCGCGCTCGCGAGCGGCGGATCCGTCGTGAGCATTGCATCCTTCGCCCACTCGATGAGCCCGCGCCAGACCTTACCGATCAGCACGAGCGGCGTATCTCGCAGGTGGTTCACCTGCAGGAGCTGCCAAATCATGACGAGCTCGAGCACCGTTCCGATCCCGCCGGGAGCGACGACGAACGCGTCCGAAGTGAGCACGAACTGGTGCAGACGCGTGAAGAACGTGCGGTGCTCGAACGACTGGGTGATGAACGCATTCCCCTCCTGCTCGAAGGGCAGATGCACGCGGATACCGAGCGAGCGCGTGTTCCCGCCGGCGCTCGCGGCGCCCTCGTTCGCAGCTTGCATCAAGCCCGGACCGCCGCCGGTGACGATGTCGCAGCCCATGCGAGCGAGCGCGGCCGCGACGCGCTTCGTCTCCTCGTAGCCGAAGCTGCCCGGTTTGAGGCGCGCGGAGCCGAAGATCGTCACACAGTAGCGGCCACGCCGCGAAGGTTTGAGCCGCGTCAGCCCATTGACCACGTCCCAGAGCGACAGCACCGAGTCGACGAGGACGTCCTTGACCGCGTCCTCGTCGGCCAGGCTGATTACGCCTTCCGATCCCCCGGAATCGCTTTTGCTCGCGGCCCGTTTCCTCTTGCTGGATGCGGCTACGGAATCGGGCAAGGTTCGGCACCCCATATTTCGCGCGCGTACTCGGCGATCGTTCGGTCGCTCGAGAATTTTCCCGAGCCCGCCACGTTCAGCACCGCTTTCCTGCACCACTCGTGGGGGTCGGCATGCAGCTTCTCGAGCCGCGAGTGCGCGTCCGCGTACGACGTCAAGTCGGCAAGGTGCCGGTAGAAGTCGCCGGCTTCGAGCAGCGCGTGGCGAATCGGATCGAACGCGCCGGGCTCGTTCCGGCTGAAGTGGTTCGACGAGACGAGATCGAGCGCCGCGCGGATCTCCGGCTCGTTGTCGTAGTGCCAGCGCGGGTCGTACCAGCCCCGGCTTTTCTCGACTTCTTCGGCGGTGAGGCCGAACAGGAAGAAGTTCTCCTCGCCGGCCTCCTCGGCCATCTCGATCGTGGCGCCATCGCGCGTGCCGATAGTCAGCGCTCCGTTCATCATGAATTTCATGTTGCCGGTTCCGCTCGCTTCGTATCCGGCCGTGGAGATCTGCTCCGAGACGTCGGCGGCAGGAATCAACTGCTCGGCGAGCGACACGTTGTAGTCGGGCAAGAACACCACTTTCAGGCGATCGCGCGCGACCGGATCGCCGTCCAGCGTGCCGGCGATGTTGTTGATCAGCTTGATGATGAGTTTCGCTATCTGATAGGCCGGCGCCGCTTTGCCGGCGAACAAGAACGTGCGCGGCACGACGGACAGATTCGGATCGTCGCGTAAGCGGTTGTACAAGACGACGATGTGCAGCGCGTTCAGCAGCTGCCGCTTGTACTCGTGGATGCGCTTGACCTGGCAATCGAATATGGAGTCGGGATCGAGCACCGTGCCGTGCGCGCGCTTCGCCCAGCGGGCCAGCTTGCGTTTGGCTT
>CBJLQC010000455.1:0-2953 GCA_966424955.1 uncultured bacterium
AAAGGCCTGACCGCGGCGATCTCTCAGTGCAGACAAATCGCGTTCCGAGGAATCCGGGGCAACTTAGTCCCGAGGTAAATACACGTCAAGCCGCGTGCAGCGTGCGCACTTGCGCGTGGCAAGCCCACCAAATATGCTCCCGCCGCGCTTGCCAGAAAGGGTTTTCAACAAGGTTCTCAGGTGCGCAACAAGCACGTTGAATTGAAGATACGCGTGGTGCTGGATGGCTAGGCCGAAATGGGCATTGCTCGGGGTCGCCGCCGCACTCGCCGTGGTCGCGCTGGCCGTCGTCGCCTTCGCTTCGGGGCGCGTGGGCCGCAATGCGCCCGACCAGCCGATCGCCTTTCCCCATGACCTGCATGCCGGGAGCGCCAACAAGATCCCGTGCATGTACTGCCATACCAGTGCGGACCGCTCGGTGGATGCGGGCATTCCGTCCGTGCAGATCTGCGCCGGCTGCCACATGCCGGGGGGCACGCCGCTCGTGCGTGCCGACCGTCCCGGCGTAAAGCAGCTGGTCAGCTACTGGCAGAACAAGCAGGCGATCCCGTGGGTCCGTATCTACGATCTGCCGGACCACGTTCATTTCCCGCACATGCGCCACATCAAGGCGAACCTGCAGTGCCAGGATTGCCATGGTGCGGTCGAGACCATGGCCAAGGTCGAGCAGGTCCCCTCGCTGCGCATGGGCTGGTGCATCCAGTGCCACCAGCAGAAGAACGCGCGCGTGGACTGCGCCGTGTGCCACTACTGATGCAAGGGCGGAGCATAGATGAGTAAGGGCATGGAGAGGCGGAGGTTCCTCAAGGTGCTGGGTGCAACCGGCGCCGGCTCGAGCCTCTTGGGGGGATGCGGTCCCGCAAATGGTGCGGACAAGCTCATCCCCTACGTCATCCCGCACGAAGACATCGTGCCGGGCGTGGCGACCTGGTATCACACGACCTGCCGGGAGTGTCCGGCGGGGTGCGGCATGAGCATCCGCACGCGCGAAGGCCGCGCCGTCAAGGCGGAAGGCAATCCGCTCTCGCCGATTTCGCACGGCAAGCTCTGCGCGCGCGGCCAGGCATCACTCCACGGCCTGTACGATCCGGATCGGATTCCGCAGCCGCTGATGCGCCGCACCGGCGAGACGGATTGGAGCAAGATCGGCTGGGATGAGGCGGAGCAGAACGTCTATAACGCGCTCGTGCAGCATCGCGGCCGCAGCGTTTTCCTCACGCAGACCTATACCGGCACGCTCGACCGCCTCATCGACGACTGGTGCACGGCCATGGGCGTGCAGCGCGTTCGCTACGAGCCGTTCGGATGGGAGGCCGTGCGCGCGGGTTACCAGGCGGTCTTCGGCAGCGACGTCGTGCCCGTACACGACTTCTCCAACGCCGACACCGTCATCACCTTCGGCGCCGATTTTCTCGAGACCTGGATCTCGCCCGTCGATTACGCGCACGGCTGGGTGCAGTCGCACGCCTATTCCCAGGGCCGGCGTGGCAAGCTCATCTCGGTGACGCCGCACCAGTCGCTGACGGATATGAATGCCGACGAGTGGCTGGCCATCAAGCCGGGCACCGAGCACATCGCGGCGCTCGCCATCGCGCGGCTGGTCGCGGAGCAGGGCGGCAGCGCCGGCGCGGCGGGCCAGGTGCTGAGCTCGCCCGCGGTCGCCGCCGAGCAGGCGGCGCAGACCTGCGGTATCAGCGCCGATCAATTGCGCGCGGTGGCGCGCGACTTCGCGCGCAACGGCCGCTCCCTCGCGGTCGGGCCAGGCGTTGCGTCTTCGCACCGCGCCGCGACTGCGGTCGCCGCGGCCGTCGCGATTCTGAACCAGGTAGCCGGTAACGTCGGCACGACGATTCGTCTCGACCGGCGCGAGGAGCACACGGCAACGGGATCGTATCGGCAGATGCAGGACCTGATCGCGCGCGTGAACGCGGGACAGGTGACCGCGCTGCTGGTCTATGGTCCGAATCCGCTCTATGCCATGCCCGAGCAGGAGCAGGCCCGCGCGGCACTGCAGCGGCTGCCGTTCCTCGCGTCGTTTTCACCCTACCTCGACGAAACGAGCCAGCAGGCGCACGTGCTCCTGCCCGACCATCACTTCCTCGAGAGTTGGGGCGACTACGTACCGCGCACCGGCGTGAACTCGCTGATCCAGCCGGTCATGACACCGGTATTCAACACCAAGCAGACGCCCGACGTGCTGCTGGCGATCGCGCAGCGGGCGCGGGTGAGTGTGCCCAACGCGATGCCCACGTACTACGAGTACCTGCGGGCGCGCTGGGAGCGCGAGGTCCTGCCGGGCAGCGGCATCACCGCGAACGCGGCCACGGGCGAGGATGCCTGGCGCGAAGCGCTCAAGACCGGCGTCGCTACGGCCACGGCCGTGACGGCAGCCCCGGCCGCGGCGCCGGCGGGAGCCGGACTCGGCGCGATTCGCTGGGAAGTGCCGACGTTCACCGGCAACGGCGAATACCACCTGGTTGTTTATCCCAGCTATCGCTTCTACGACGGCCGGCTCGCGAACCGCCCCTGGCTGCAGGAGCTGCCCGACCCGATCAGCAAGTTCACCTGGTCGTCCTGGCTGGAAATCAGCCCGACATCCGCGCAGCGGCTCGGTCTGGATACGGGGCACATCGTCAAACTGCGCACGGCGGATGGCGAAAGTCCGGAGCTGCCCGTGTTCGTGCACCCCGGCACCCGCGACGACGTGGTCGCCGTCCAGCTCGGGCAGGGACATACCGGTCACGGCCGGTACGCGCAGGAGCGCGGCATCAATCCCATCCGTCTGCTGCAACCCGAAGCGGAAGCAGCGTCGGGTGGCCTGGTCTGGATCCAGGCGAAAGTCGGCGTCGAAAAAGTAGGCGGCTGGAAGCGGCCGCCGCAGGCCGGCCTGATCGACGATCAGAACAATCGCGACATCGCGCGCGCCGTTTCGGTGAACAGCGCCCGTGACGCC
>CBJLQC010000456.1:0-2951 GCA_966424955.1 uncultured bacterium
ACCTGACATGCGCGTGTGATTGGCCCGCCGCGGGCCTTTCGCGAGCATCACGACCTTGCCGGCGCCCGCATCGTGCGCTGCAATCGCGGCGCGCATGCCCGCCGCGCCGCTGCCCGCGATCAAAACATCGACGCGCTCGACCAGCATTTCGGTTGGGACAGTCATCGCGAGTCCTTACAGGTTTTCCTTGACCTTGCCTTTGAGCGCGGCATCGACCCACGAGTCGCCATAAAGAATCTCGAGCGGCTTCTTGCCTTCCTTGATGTCGCGCGCCTGCTGGTATTCCATGTCCATGCGCGATTTCGCCCTCGCCAAGACCTCTTCAGCGACTGTAAGGGGCACCACTGCCACGCCATCATCGTCGCCGATCACAATGTCGCCGGGGCTCACAACGAGCCCACCGACGTGAACCGGCACGTTGATCGATCCGGGGGTGTTCTTCTGCGCCGAGCGCGGGCACACGCCGCGGCAAAACGCCGGGAACTTCTCATCACGCAGCAGCTTGATGTCTCGCATGCAGCCGTTGCTCACGAATCCGACTGCGCCGCGGTTACGTGCTTGCAGTGACATGTTGTGGCCGAAAGATCCGGTGTTGTTGTCTCGTCCCTCGTCGATCACCAGCACATCACCCGGCCGCAACATCGTGAGCGCCTTGTGCGTCGTAATGTTGTCGTTCGGGTAATTGAGCACGGTGAACGCGACGCCGACGAAGCGGATGTTTTCGAAGATCGGGCGGATCTCCGGCATCATCACCCCGTGGCGGCCCATGGTGTCGGCTATGGTCGAAGTCCAGACGCCTCCAAATCCCTTAACGAGCGCCTCCGATGGGCGCGCGAAATTGTGGTTGATGACTCCGTACATGCGTGTCTCCAGGGCAGCACGAGCGGCCGAAGGCCAAGTGCGGGTCGAGTCCGCCAATCCTGAAGGTTACCAGCAGCGGACTATCAAATAAATTGAAAAAAAATGAGCATAGCTATACGTTATGCAAATAGCGTGGCCTCACAGCTCCGGTATCTTCCGGGGTGGCGTGACGCGCTCGCCGGCGAGCACGCGGTCCACTCTCTCGCGCGTAACGTGGGGCGCGAACATCCTGATGAATTCCAGCATGTAAGGACGCAAGTAGCCGTGCCGGCGAACCGCCACGCGCAGGGTACTTGCGGGGAAGAGGTGCCGGGCGTCGATGCTGCGCAACCCCTTATCGCGCGCCGCATCGAAGGCAATTGTGGCGAGTATGGCGATGCCCAGACCCATTTCCACGTAGGTCTTGCTCACGTCGGCGTCGATGGCACTCAGCACGACGTCCGGCTCGAGGCCGCGGTCCGAGAACGCACGGTCGAGCACCCAGCGGGCGCTGAACCCTTGGTCGTACGTAATGATGGGATAGCGTGCCACCGCTTCGAGCGTCAGCGACTTCACGCGCAGGAGCGCGTGTCCGCGCGGGACGACCACGCTGCGATTCAGACGATAGGCCGGGATGCCGACGATCTCTTCCGGGTCACCGGGCGTTTCAGTGCAGATCGCGATATCAACCGTGCCGCGGGCCACGAGCTCCACGCACTGAACGGGTGTGCCCTGCCGCAGGCTCAGCCTTACCTGCGGATAGCGGGTTTTGAACTGATGGATGACTCGCGGCAGTGCGTAGCGGGCTTGCGTGTGCGTGGTGGCGATGGTGAATTCGCCCGCAGCATCGGCGTTTTCGCTCGCGCTGCGGATGCTATGGACCTCACGGATGATGCGTCGCGCCTTCGTGAGGATCTCGCGACCGTGGGGTGTAAGACCCAGGATCTTATTTCGCCTACGAAGGAAAAGCTGAGTCCCAAGCTCTTCTTCGAGCTCTTGCATCTGGCGGGTGATGCTGGGCTGCGAACGGTGTAACGACTGTGCCGCAGCCGAAAGCTTGAGCCCCTTATCGACGATCTCACAGAGCGTTATGAGCTGGCGGAGGTTCAACTATGAGATCCAAGTTCCGATAGGAGAGTTTGCGGGGGCTCGAATATCGTCCATCAAGGCGGGTCGGAGCAGGGCGAGCACCGTGACATCGCTCAAGCGTCTATCAAGGAAGCGCTTGTGTCGTCGCGGTAAGGCGGCTTGGTGGTCTGATCCGTCGGCGGCGGAACACTTACACACACTGCATAAACGCCGCTTGCACGGCGATAGATGTTGGGCCCCATTTGTACGACCCTTTTGTAGTGGGTCGCGCCAAACTGCGGGATTCACCGAAATACTTCTCTCCAGCTGAAACACTTGCTTTATCGCTGGAGCGGGTGATGGGAATCGAACCCACGTTCTTAGCTTGGGAAGCTAATGTTCTACCATTGAACTACACCCGCCCGACACCGAATTCTAAGGCGCGATGAGGCGGCCTGTAAAACCGCAACACCGGGTCAGACGCATCGGCTTGCTTCGATTCGGTCCGCTTGCGCTTACCTCGCCTATCGCACCTTCTTCCCCATGATCCACGCCGGAATCAGCGCCAGCATGAACACCAGCGCGACGAGCAGGAAGCAGTCGCGAAACGCCATCGTGTAAGCCTGCGCGTACACCACGCGCCCGAGGAAGTGCAGCGCGCCGGCGGATTGCAGATCGGGTGGTGCGCCCGCCTGCGCGAGCAGCCGCTTCACGGAATCCAGCAACTGCGCGGTGGCGCTGTTGCTCGCGGTCTGCAAACTGGTGAAGACATCGCTGTAGAAAAATGAGCGGCGATCGAGCGCGACGGAGAGCAGGTTCACGCCGAACGCGCCGCCGAGTTGGCGCGAGAAATTGATCATCCCGGCGCCCTGGCGGAGCTGCTTTGAATGAAGCGAGCGCAGCGCCGTCGCATTCAACGTCGGATTGATGAGCGACTGGCCCGCGCGGCTCACCACCACGCACATCAGCATGCCGAAGTACGAGGTGTTCGCATCGACCCCGCCCATCCACCAGGTCGCCGCGGCGAAGCACGCGAGCCCCGT
>CBJLQC010000457.1:0-2940 GCA_966424955.1 uncultured bacterium
AAGTTCGATTCGAGTGCGGCCAACGTCTTGGTCGGCTCGGGCGCGCCTGCCGGCATTGCGGCGGCCTTCAACGCGCCGCTTGCCGGCGCCTTCTTCGCGCTCGAAGAAATCCTGGCCGCGTTCAGCGTCGTGGCTTTTGCGCCGGTCGTCATCAGCAGCGTGGTCGGCGCGATCATCTCCCGCGCGTTCTTCGGCAACCACCCGGCCTTCCCGATCCCGGCCGAGTACGGCTACTCCTTTTCCGCCGAAATTTTCCTGCTGCATCCGTTGCTCGGCGTGGTCTGCGGCCTGGTTGCCGTGCTGTTCATTCGCACGTACTTCCGCATGCATGCATTGGGCGAACGCTACCGCCATCGTCCGGTGCTGCGCGCCGCGGCCGCGGGCGCGCTGGTCGGCGTGCTGGTCTTCCTCTCGCACGGCGTGCTGGTCGGCTACGGCCACCTGGCGGTGCGCCTGGAAGTGTTCGGCCGCATGGCGTGGTACACACTCGCACTGCTGGCCCTCGGCAAGGTACTGGCGACGTCGCTCACCGTGAACCTGGGCGGATCGGGCGGCGTTTTCACCCCCTCGCTCTACATTGGCGCGGCCACGGGCGGCGCGTTCGGCGTCGCCATGCGCGAGCTGTTCCCCTACCTCAACATCGCGCCCGAAGCCTACGCGCTGGTCGGCATGGCCGCGGTCGTCGCGGCCGCGACCGATGCGCCCATCACCGGCATCCTGATCGTGTTCGAGATGACGAACGATTACGCCATCATGCCGGCGCTCATGATCGTGGTGGCCATTGCGTCGGTCGTCACCAAGCGGCTGGAGCGCGATTCGCTGTACAGCGGCTACCTGCGCGTGCGCGGCGAGGTGGTGCCGCGGCACCCGCCACCGGACGTGCTTTCGACGATCCGCATCCGCGAGCTGGTCCAACCCGCCGTCCCGATGCCGCAGGATGCGGCGCTGGAACAGGTTCTCGAACGCGTCGGTGTCGACGCCGAGCTGGACATCCCGGTCGTCAACCAGGGCAACGTCGCGGTCGGCATGATCCGCATCAACGACATCGAGCGTATGTCGCGCATCGAGCGCACGGCCGGGCATGTCATTGTAGCCGCCGACCTGGCCGTGCAAACCGAGGTGGTGCTGCCGCACGACCTGTTGTTCTCCGCATTCCAGAAGATGGAGCAGTCGGGCGTCAATACGCTGCCGGTCATCGACGCGGGATCGGGCGAGCTGCTCGGCATCGTGACCCGCCGCGGCATCATCGAGGTCTATCAGCAGAAGATCGCGCACGACGATGGGGAGCCTGCCGAAGCGCCTACGCTCCCGCTCTTTCCGGGATGACTGCACCACGCGCTTCGTGGCGCCGCTCACGTCTCAGCGCTGACGCGCTCGAGCTCCCTGCGTACCGCTGGCTGACGCTCCGCAGGCAGGCGGGCCAGCAAACGCTGCAAGGACTCGGTCATCGTGGCGATGACCGCCGGGTGGCCGCGGGCATACGCGCGGATCTGGCCGTACGCCAGCGTCACCAGCTCGGCGAAGTGCGCGCGCGGCGCGACCACCCGCACTGAACCGGCCGCACCCTTGCGCACGATCGGCGGGAATCGGCGCATACCCATTTGCGCGAAGATCTCGGTCAGCCGGTGCACGCATACGCGGGCCGTGGTGGGGTCGTTGATGCCAGGCGATAGCGCCCGCACGGCGATGTCGGTCAGCTCGATCAACCCTCGCTCGACATCCTGAAAACGCGTGCGTTCGGGGCCCAGCACCACGGTCTGCCGCAGCTCGCGCATGGGTAGCCGCTCGGCCGATCCGCCGATGATCGAGATGAGGGCGTCTCCATCCAGGACGAACGCGCCTATGTGCGTTTCGAGGCGCAACAACAGATCGTGCCGATCCGCGAGCTGCAGCATCTGCTCGGCTTGCACGCTTTCCACGAAGCCGCTGCGGACGGCATAGACGACCGCGCGCGGCGCCGCCGCCCAGTACTCAGCGGCCGGCTCCTCCGGTGCGCCCGTGCCCAGCTGTTGCGGGAAGAGCCGCTCTACTACCTCGAGTGCGTCCGCGGTCACACGGGCGATGATCGTCTCCGCCTGGATCGAGCGCGCAATATGATTGATGAAATAGATCAAGAAACCGATGCTGAGCAGCGCCAGCGCTACGGCCGTGTTGACCGAAAGCGTCGGCACAAAACGATCATAGTCGGCAAACTCGGAGCGAACCGTGCGCAGGACGAGCAGCGCGTAGGTGAAAGTGCCGATGAAAACGCCCAGCACGAGGTGATTGACGCGGTCTTCCGTGAAGCTGCGCAATACCCGCGGCGAATACTGGCTGGAGGCGAGCTGCAGCACCACGATGGTAATGGAAAATACCACCCCCGTCACCGTGATGATGCTGCCGGCAACGGTGCTCAGCACACCGCGCGCGCCCTCGGCTCCCGCCACCAGCATGAACCAGCCTGATTCCGTCGCTGCAAAGCCGCGCTGGTCCAGCCAGACAGTAAAGGCGGCCAACAGCATGGCGCCGACCGTCAGCAGCGCAGGCAGGAACCAAAGGCTGGTCTGCACCTGCGCCCAGCGCGCCTGAAACGCTCCCATGGCTAGCCCCGAAAGCGCCGGGCGATCCAGAGAACCAAGGCTAACACCGCTGCCACAACGATCAGGCCGACGGCGAATCCCGCCTGAAACACATCGCCGACCAGCTCACACCCCGCGACACCCACGCAGAGCGTACCCAGAAGCAGCCAACGTCCCATATCGTCCTCCCGGTTGCCTCGCGTTCGCAATAGGTGCGCCGAGCGCATTCGCCCGCAGCGCATGGCCGTCCTGCCACTACGCGGATCGCTCAGCTCATATAGTCCGATTGCGTGCCGGTGCGGGCAGTCAGCACCTCACGAATTTGCGCGAGCTCCCTGTGCACATCGCGCAACTGCGCTTGCGCGGCCGAGGCCGCGCGCTC
>CBJLQC010000458.1:0-2933 GCA_966424955.1 uncultured bacterium
TTCGCGGCCCTGTTCGATTCGATGAGCGTTTTCGATAACGTGGCCATGGGATTGCGCCGCATCCGCGGCATGACCGACGCGCAGATCGCGGCGCGGGTAACCGAATCGCTGCGGCTCGTCGAGCTGCAGGAATTCGAGGATCGCATGCCCGGCCAGCTCTCGGGTGGACAACGGAAACGTGTCGGGCTGGCGCGCGCGATCGCCAGCCAGCCGAAGTACCTGCTCTACGACGAACCCACGACCGGGCTCGATCCGGTGACCACCGCGGTGATCGACGGGCTGATTCTGAAGATGCGCAACGAGTTGAACGTTACCAGTGTCGTGGTCACGCACGACATGAAAAGCGCGTATCGCATTGCCGACCGCATTGCGATGCTATTCAAGGGACGCATCCGGTTCGTGGGCACGCCCGCCGAGATTCAGGCGGCCGATGATGCGGTGGTGCGTGCGTTTGTCGAAGGACGTCCGGAACTCGCTCAAGAGGTGGCGGCGTGAAGCGGCGCAATGAGGTCCTGGTAGGCGCAACGATTCTGGCAGGCATAGCGCTCATTATTGTCGGGACGATCTACCTGAAGGGCACCGGCTTCGGACGCGAGGAGCAGATCGTCCGCGCGCGCGTGCCGGAGGCTGGTCAGCTGCTCGACGGCGCGTCCGTCAAGCTGCGCGGCGTGCCGATCGGCCGCGTGGATGCGATCGAGCTGGAGACGAACTCGAGCGGCGTGCTCGTCACCATGAAGATCCGGCCGGATGTACGGCTGCCCGAAGACCCGGTGGCGCTCCTGTCACCCGAGTCGATGTTCGGCGACTGGCAGGTGCAGATCTACCCCCGCTCGATCTTCCCGCAGTACACCTATGCCGAGTCGCCGGACCCGAACATCATACCGGGCTACACGCTGCCCGACATGTCGCGGCTGACCGCCGCGGCCGACCAGATCGCGACCAACATGCGCGATCTTTCGGACCGCTTCGAGCTGGCCTTCACGGAGCAAACCGCGGAGAACGTACGCGAGGCGATCGAGAACATTCAGAAAGTCAGCGAACAGCTGAACGGCCTGATCACGCGTCAGAATGCGAATGCCGACGAAGTCGCCAACAGCCTGGCGGCCACCTCCGAATCATTGGGCGACGCGGCCGAGACCGCGGCGCGCTCCTTTGCCGCGTTCGAAGAAGCAGTGGGCGGTGGCCGGCTCACCGGCATCGTAACGAACGTGCATGCCGCGTCCGTGCAGGCCGACTCGATCTCCCGTGTCATGCTGGCCGCCACGCGCGATTTGCGCCTGGCCGCGGCATCCGCGGACTCGACGTTTCGCAAGGTGGGCACCACCGTGGACGCGATCAATCGCGGCCAGGGCACACTCGGCCTCCTCATGCGCGACACCACCATGTATTACCGATTGCTGGAGACCAACGCGGAAGTGCAGGAGCTGCTGCGCGACATGCGGGCGAACCCGCGCAAGTACATCAATCTCACGATATTCTAGCAGAGGTTAAGAGGCCAAGAGCGCGAGCCCGAGCGCGAGGCAACAGCGATTTAGCCGGAGCGACGATCGCCGTTCATACTCGCGCTCGCGCTCGCGCTCTTGGCCTCTTAACCTGATTCGAACATGTTGATCGTTCAGAAATACGGCGGCACCTCGGTAGGCGATCCGGAACGCATCAAGCGGGTGGCCAGGCGGGTAGTGCGCGAGAAGCTGGCCGGTCACGAGCTGGTCGTCGTCGTGTCGGCGATGGGCGATTCGACAGACGAGTTGGTCGAGCTGGCTGCGCGGGTATCACCGGGGGCGGGCAAGCAGCATCGGCGCGAGATGGACATGCTGCTCACCGCGGGCGAACGCATCACGATGGCGCTCACCGCGATGGCCATCCGTGACCTGGGCGTCGAAGCCATCAGTCTGACCGGCTCGCAGGCGGCGATCATCACCGACGAATCGCACACGGGCGCGAAGATCCAGGAGATCCGTGCGACACGAGTGCGTGAAGAGCTGGATCGGGGGTGCGTGGTCATCGTAGCCGGATTCCAGGGCGTGAGCCGCGCCCGGGAGGTCACGACCCTCGGCCGTGGTGGGTCGGACACCACCGCCGTAGCGTTGGCGGCGGCATTGCACGCGGCGCGCTGTGACATCTACACCGACGTCGATGGCGTCTATACCGCTGATCCGCGCAAGGTGCACGACGCGCGCCGTATACGGGTGATCGACTACCAGGAAATGGTGGAGCTGGCCACCTCGGGAGCGCAGGTGATGCACCCGCGCGCGGTCGAAATCGGCGGACGCTACGGCGTGCCGATCCGGGTGCTGTCCGCGTTCCGTGACGATGACGATGAGGGCACGTTGATCACGAACCAAGAGAGAAGCATGGAGAGCCTCCAGCTCACCGGCCTGGCCTGTGAAGCGGCGCACGTCCAGGTGATCGTGCGGGGTCTGCCGGCCGGCATGGAAGCTACCACGGAAGTCCTGTCGCGCATCGCCGACCACCACATCAGCGTGGACATGGTGACGCAGGCCGATGCGGCGGATGGCTGCCGCCAGCTCCAGCTAACCGTCCGCGAGGACACGCTGGCGGAGGCGCTGGCCATCTGCGAAGCGGTGGCGCAGGAGAACGGCGGCAGCGTGCACGCGGAGCGCGGCCTTTCGCGGGTCTCCCTGGTGGGGAGTGGCATGCACAACAGCCCGGGCGTCTACGCACGGGCTTTCCAGGCCCTGAAGGACGCCGGCGTCGAGGTCCACGCGGTCGGCTCATCCGCCATCACGATCACCGTGCTGGTGGACAGCGAGAACGAAGAAAAAGCGGTCCGGGGTCTGCACGAAGTCGTAGAAGTCGCCGCCGAGCAGCGCATGCTGTCTGCTGGGCCGGTATTCGGCGACGATGTCGACGCCGGGCTTCTCCAACAGCAGTGGGGAGGGCAGTAAACCGCGTTCCAGACGGGCGTTCTC
>CBJLQC010000459.1:0-2930 GCA_966424955.1 uncultured bacterium
AACCGCGGAATCGCACGCGGCCAGCGCCCAGGAAGTGAGCGCTGCCGCCGAACAGCAGTCCGCGGCCACGCAGGAGATGAGCGCGGCGTCCGTCGAGCTGCTGACCGCGGCCGAAAAGCTGAAGGACCTGGTGTCGGGGTTCAAAATCTGAGGGGTGAGGCCGGGGGGGCAGGCTGAACCCTTTACTTTTGGCCGCTGCAGCCATGACAGCGGGCCTATCGAAATCGCCCGGCCGACCGATCGTCGGCCGGGCGATTTGTTGGTCGGCTCAGGGCAGGCCAGGCGCGACCAGCAATTGCTGATGCTGGATGATCTGCCACTCACCGCCGCGCTTCTGCAGGATGTGCTTTTCGAGCGCGCGCACCGTGTTGCCCTGCCAGGGCGTGACGAACGGCGGCAATGCGCCGGTCACGCGCACGTCGAGATCGAGCACGGCAATCGTGCCGGTCAGGAAGGTGAGCCGGCGAATGATGGACTGCCGTGTCGTCTGTGCAAACGCCGGGAAGATGTTGGTGTATAGCTGTACGATCCCCGCATCATCCAGCAGCTCGCCGAAGGGTCCGACGAAATCCGCGCCCGCGTATTGCGCCGCGTAAGCGATCGGATCCACACCCCAGTTCTGATCGAAGGTGGCAATGATCTGCGCGATCGCGTCGTGATCATTGGGGCCGCCTACGGCGGCCGCGCTCACGTCGTACTGATGCCGCTCGGAGACCAGCAATGGCTCTTCATCGCAGGCCGCCGTGAGGGTCAGCACGAGGATCGTAATGGAGAATTTCCGCAAGAAAAGGGACATAACCGACTCCTGGAGTTGTGTGGTTCAGGGTGGACGACCCGAGCCCGCACCCGGGGGATAACGGCGCGCTCAAAAACGCGCCGGTTGCCGATTGTCATCAGCGCGCGTTATCGTGCGTGACGCCCGGCTGCCCGATGTTCGGGCGCGGCCGCGTTCGGCTGCGGTTCCCCGCGGCCACCGCGCGCTGATTCCATTCCTGCCAGGCCGCAATGTCTACTCGACGCGTCAGCGTCCCGTCAGCGAACCAGCCAAATGCTGATGGCGCCGCTACTTCTTCGATCCCTGCGAAGCTGCGCACCCTCGGTGAGCTCCGGCTTGAAGACGCCGGACCAGCCGTACGCTCGCTGCGCCGCCAGGAGCGGCTGCTCCTCGCCTATTGCGCCCGGCACGGTGTAGTCCGACGCGCCGAACTGATCGCGTTGCTGTGGGGGAACCGCGACGAATCCAGCGCACGACACTCACTCCGGCAGGCCCTCTTCTCTTTGCAGCGCGCCCTGCCTGGCGTGTTGGACGTCAGTGCGGAAACGGTGCGTATCCGACCGCACACCATCGAGCTGGACCTCCGCAGGCTGGAGGATGATGTCCAGCAGGGGCGTATAACGGACGCCCTCGCCCGCTGGCACGGTGACTTCCTGGCCGGACTGGAGGATGCCGGTGACGAGCCACTCCGCGCCTGGATCGCCGCGGAGCGAGCCGGCCTGAGCCGGCGGCTCGATGGTGTGATCGACACTCTGCTGGACCAGGCCCGATCGACCGGCGAATGGGAGCCGGCCATTGCCGCGGCGCAACGCTGGGCAAACGCAAACCCGTGGCAGGAGCGAGCGCACGCGCAATTGGTGGCGGCGCTCATGGGCGCGGGCCTGCTGGAAGAAGCGGCGACGCAGTATGCGCGCAGCATCGCGCACCTGCGTCTCGAGCTGGAGCTCGAACCATCCGCTGGCTTTGCGAAGTTGGGTCGCGCGCTCGCCGCCGCCACTCAAAACGGAACAGTGGACGATGATCATGCCAACGTCCATGGCGCGGCGGAGCCGGATGCCGGCGTGCTCGAAATCTGGCAAGCGGTAGCCAATGGTCCGGGCAGCCTGGTTTTCGCGGAAGTCGGCGACATGGCAAGCGCACGATCAACCTGCGAACGCATCGCAACCAGCATCTCGCTCAACGACCCACGGGCGCTGGTGCTGCAAGCATCGGGAGACGCCGTGTCGGTCCCGGAATCATGGGACCTCGCTCGCGCGCTGCTCGCGGGCTTACGTGCCGCACCCGGGTTGTCCGGTGTCGACGATAGGGCGCTGGCCGAGCTGACACGACTCGTTCCATCGATCCGCGACCGATTCCCTCGCTTGCCGCTACCCACCGGCGATGAGGATGCGCTGCACAGAGCGGTGCTCGACACGTTGCGCGATGTCGCCCTGGAGGTGCCCGTGCTGCTTGCGGTCGCCAACTTCGGGCACGCCGACGCGCAGACGTCCAGCCTGTTGCATTCGCTCGCGCTGAGGCTGCCGCCCCGTGTGCTGCTGGTTCTGGTTGGTACGGCAAATGATGGCGGGGAAAGCGCAGCCATGACGCAGCTGGCCAATTGTGTGCGCATCCCGGCCCGCGCGTTCGTTACGCCGGTCATGGCGCCGCCCCGATGGTTGCGTCGCCCGGGTCGCGCACTGGCACGCGCCGCCGTGGGCGCAGGACTGTTCTCGTTATTCGTGCTGCTGCTGTCCAACACGGGAGCGAAGCAAACCAATGTCGTAACTGCGGCCGCGCCGTCGACCGCCGGTGCCCAGCGCGCGCTTTCCCTTTACGAAGAAGGTATTAAAGCCGTTTACCAGGAAGGAGACGCACAACGCGGCTACCGCCTGTTCGTGGCAGCGTTGCAAGCGGCTCCGACGTTTGCCATGGCCGCGTTTTACGCTGGTCGCTCGGCAATTGTTGCCGCGCCCGACTCAGCCGCGTGGTACCTGGCGCGCGCCGAGCAGCTTGCCCACACCGCGCCCGATGCGGATCGCCTTCTCATCCGCGCATTTGTATTCAACAACTACAATGACCCGCGCTCGCTGGCCGTGGCCGAGACCCTGGCAGTACGCTTTCCCGATGATCCGGCCGGGGCAGTGCAGGTGGCGATTGCCCGACATGCGTATGGCGA
>CBJLQC010000460.1:0-2915 GCA_966424955.1 uncultured bacterium
CGGCGAACCGGCAATGAAGCACCATTTCCTGCAACGCAACCGGCTTCTCGCGAAACTCGCGGGCGGCGTAGTGGTGGTGGAAGCCGGCGAGCGCAGTGGCTCGCACAACACGGCCGACTGGGCCGGCAAATACGGAGTCGATGTTTTTGCCGTGCCCGGACCGATCGGCCGCAACGCCAGCATGGGCACCAACAAATTGATCCAGGACGGCGCGAAGCTGGTCACGTCGATACGTGACATCATCGATGAGCTGCCCTGGCCGGTGGTGGCGCGGCCGACGTCGCCGGAAGCAATGCCGGCGATTCCGCCCGCCGCAGGTTCCACCGACCGTCTGCTCGCGGTCATGGGATCGGTCGCGATGCAGATCGACCGGATCGCGCGTGCCGCGCATTGCGACACCGCCGACGCGCTGGCCCGACTCGCCGAGCTGGAGCTGGACGGCTACGTGCGGCAGCTTCCCGGCAAGCGTTTCGTGCGCACGGAGCCGGACCGGGCTGTCGACCCGCGGGTACACTCCTGAATGATCCGCCATCTCTACGTCCACGTGCCGTTCTGCCTGCGCCGTTGCAGCTACTGCGACTTCGCGGTGCAGGCCGTGTCGCACGCGCCGATCGCGGACTGGACGGATGCCATCGTCGGCGAATACGACCTCGTTGCCGCCGAGCAGAATTGGACGGTCCATCCCGAGCTGCGCACGCTTTATATCGGCGGTGGCACGCCATCATTGATCGGCGGCGCGGGGCTGCGCGAGTTCGGGGCGCGACTGCGCGAGCGCGTGGTGCTGGCGCCCGACTGTGAATTTACAGTGGAAGCCAATCCGGAAACGTTCACGGACGACGTCGCGCGAGAATGGGTGCGCGCGGGTGTGAACCGCATCAGCCTGGGCGCGCAAACTTTCGACGACGAGGCCCTGCGCTGGATGGGTCGCGTGCATGGTCCCGATGGCATTGGCCGCGCAGTCGCGGCCGCGCGCCAAGCCGGGCTGGAGAACTTCAGCATTGATTTGATCTTCGCGCTGCCGGCGCGGCTGCGGCGCGACTGGCGCCGCGACCTGGATGCGGCGCTCGCCCTGGAGCCGGCGCACGTATCGCTTTACGGACTGACCGCCGAAGCGGGCACGCCGCTCGGTCGCTGGGTGGCCGCAGGTCGCGAGGCGCTGCCGGGCGAAGACGAGTACGCGGAGCAGTATCTGCTGGCCGCGCGTCTGCTGACCGACGCCGGTTTCGTGCATTACGAGGTCTCGAATTTCGCGCGCGCCGGCCGCGAATCGAAGCACAACCAGGCGTATTGGAACGGCTCTGCCTACCTCGGGCTCGGGCCGGGCGCACATTCATTGCTGCCGCCCGCGCGCCGGTGGAACGTCCGTGACTGGAATGCTTACCAGGAAAGGGTCCGGCAGCGTCAGCTTCCGCTCGATGGCGGTGAGGTCATTGACGCGGGAGTTGCAGCGCTGGAGGACGCCTGGCTCGGTCTGCGGACGCGGTCGGGCGTGCCACTCAGCCGGTTGTCGGACCGGCAGGCGCAGCTGACGCAGCTATGGGCCCGGCAGGGGTGGGGAATGACGCAGGATGACATGTTCCGGCTGACCGCCGAGGGTTGGCTGCTTCTGGACCGCTTGAGTGTAGAAATGGAGCCGCTCAGGTAATGAAAGGCGCTTGCGGCCACAGGCCGTGCGCGGATTATTCAGACATGCCCCTGCTTCTGCTTGACGGTAATCCGCGGCGGAAGTGACATTTGTATGGTTTATGAACGGCGTATCTCTTAACGATCGAGAGCAACGGGTCCTGCAAGCCGTCATCCGCACGTACGTGGAGACGGCCGAACCCGCGGGCAGCCGTACTGTTGCAAAGCGATTCGGGTTGGGCGTGTCGGCCGCGACCATTCGCAACGCGATGGCCGATCTGGAAGAAAAAGGGTTCCTCTATCACCCGCACACCTCCGCCGGGCGGATTCCCACGGATCTGGCTTACCGTTACTACGTGGACACGTTGATGCAGCCGATCCGCCTGACCACGGCGGAGCAGCGCATGCTGCGGCGGCAGTTGGCGGATGACGCGGGCGGACCGATCGAGCGCGTGATACGCCGCGCGGCCCAGGTGCTGGGCCTGTTGACGGGCGAGCTGGGCGTTGCGATTGCGCCCCGGCTCGAGGACGTGGTCCTCGAAAAGCTGGAGCTGGTGCCGGTCGCCTCCGAGAAGGTGCTGATGGTCGTGACGCTGCAGCGCGGCAACGTGCGCGCGATTTACGTCGATCTGCCGATCTCCGTGCCGCCTGAGACGTTGCATGCGGTGTCGCTCATTCTCAACGAACGGCTGGCCGGGCAGACGCTCGCCCATCTGCGGGCGACATTGCCCGAGCGGCTGCGCGACACTTCGATCGCGGACGCGCCGACCGAGCTGCTGAACATCTTCGTGCAGGCGGCGGAGCGGGCACTGGATCAGCGCACCGGCGACCACGGCGGCGATGTCCATCTGGGGCGTACCAGCGTGATCGCGAACCAGCCGGAGTTTGCGAACGAGAGCCGGCTCAGGGGATTGATCGAGCTTACCGAGCAGCGCGAGCTGCTGGGCGAGATACTGAATGCGCGCGAGCACGAGGACACGCCGATCATCACCATCGGGACGGAAAACAGCAATCCGCGGCTGAGCAGCTTCGCGCTGATCACGTCGGAATATCGCATGGGGAATGTGGCGGGTGTGCTGGGCGTGCTCGGGCCCACCCGCATGCCGTACGAGAAGGTGGCCGCGATCGTCGAGCACGCGAGCCGGCTCATCGGTGAGCTGACCGCGCCGCCGAACACGAAGGACATTACACTGCATTAGCGTGCGGGCGCGTGCCGCGCCCGCCACCAGAAAGTTAGATGCGCGATTACTACGAGATACTCGGGGTCGGCCGTAACGCCGATGCGGACGCCA
>CBJLQC010000461.1:0-2897 GCA_966424955.1 uncultured bacterium
TGCCCTGTTGCTTCGCAGCCTTCACTTCGGCGTACTTGGGGTGGCGGAAGCTGGGGCTGCGCTCGATGCGCGCGAACCCGGAATCGAGCGCGGCCTGCGCCGCGCGCTGCATTCCGACGTCCAGCGTAGTGTAAACGCGGTAGCCCCGGCGGTACAGATCGCTGCCGAAGCGATCGTCCAGCACGATGCGGATCGATTCCACGAAATAGGGTGCGAAGCGCGCCTCGTAACCGCCTTGCGGCTCCTTCGGCAGCGGCTGCTGCTTCCACTGCGCCGCTTCACTTTCCTCCAGGTAGCCCTGATCGGCCATCAGGTCGAGCACCAGGTTGCGCCGCGTTTCGGCACGCTCCGGGCTCGCAAACGGTGAGAAGCGCCCGGTCAACTTGATGACCGCGGCCAGCATCGCGGCCTCGGCCGGATTGATCTGCGCGGCTGGCTTGCCGAAATAGTGCTGGGCCGCCGTTTCGATGCCGTGCCAGCCATGACCGTAATGGATCTGGTTGATATAGGCTTCGAGGATCTGATCCTTGGTGTAGACCTTTTCGATTTCGCGCGCGACTTTGGCTTCCTTCAGCTTGCGCACGACCCGCTTACGAAAGCCGATCTCTTCCGGAAACATGTTGCGAGCCAGCTGCTGCGTTATTGTGCTGGCGCCTCCGGTGATGCCGAAGCTCATGACGTTGCGCACCGCCGCGCCCGCGATGCGCCGGTAGTCGAGACCGTCGTGGTGGTAGAACCGCTTGTCCTCGACTGCGATGAACGCGTTCTTCACGTACGGCGGCAGTGTTTCGATCTGCACCGGCGTGCGCCGTTCCTGGAACAGCTCGGCGATCAGCTGACCGTCGTGGGAGAGCAGCCGGGTCGAGCTCTTGGGTTCCCACGCATAGATCTGCGCGACCGACGGACAGTCGCGGCAGACCGACTGCCACGAGCCGGTGGCGACGCCCGCGCCGCCTCCGATTAATACCGCCGCTACCAGGATGAGCGGCAGCCGCCAGCGGGCAAGCACCCTCGATAATCCGGTTTTTCTCATACCGTTATTTCACTCAACATGCGCACGAGCTGCGAGTAGACATAACTATTGCCGGCAATCAGCCCGCCACCCGCGGGCGACCAGGCCGGCGCGCCGTGCAAGCCGGAGACTTCGCCACCCGCCTCGCGGATCATGAGCACACCCGCCGCGTAATCCCAGGGTCTCAGATCCAGCTCCCAGAAACCGTCCAGGTAGCCTGATGCGAGGAAGCACAAATCCAGGGCGGCCGAGCCGCCGCGGCGCAGGTCCGAAACCTGGCGGATGATGTGCTCGAACTGCCGCAGGTATTGCGGCAGGATATGCGGAACCTTGAAGGGGAAGCCGGTGCCGATCAGCGCGCGTCCCAGCACGTCTGTTTCTGACACCTGAACGCGCGCACCGTTCCGATATGCACCGCCGCCCTGCGATGCCGTCCATTCGTCGTCCGTGGCGGACGCCACTACCGCGGCGGCCACGGGCTCGCCCCGGTGCAGCAGCGCGACCGAGGCGCAGTACATCGGGAATTGATGTAAGAAGTTGGTCGTGCCGTCCAGCGGATCGACGATCCAGGTCCATTCCGCGAGGGCCGGTTCCGCGGCACCGTCGCCGCGCTGATCAGCCGATTCCTCGGCCAGTATCTGGTGGCCGGGAAAGGCGCGGCGGATGTGTGCGAGGATCTCCGCTTCCGCCTCCTGATCGACGAAGGTGACGAAGTCTGCGATACCTTTGACCGACCAGGCATCGGCCGTGACCTTGCCGAGGTGGCCCCGGTGCACGTCGGCAGCCGCATGCGCCGCAGTCCGCGCAACCGCCAGTGCTTTTTTGTATTCCGCCGCATCCGTCACATGACTAATTTAGCGTCTGCGGCAGATATTTTGCGAGTTGGCAGGGTCTGACCGACCAGGAGGATCCGATGGCCGAAGAGAAAAAAGCGCAAAGCGCGTCACCCCCGGAGAGCCGCATGGCGGACGGTGTGCTCGTACAGGTCTGCGTGGAATGCGGCAAGCAATACTTCTACGACGACGCCGAGCCGCCCGCCGAGCAGAAGTGCGAGCGCTGCGGCAATACCGTCTTCCGCTCGTTTTTCGATGCCACGGAGCCGGACGAAGCGCTGGCTGATTTCCACGCGACGACGGACCGTGACATCACGCCGGAAGACCCGGCCACCGAGGTCACGCGCAGTGATCTGTACGATCTGAACAATCCGTAATGGCCGATCCTCGTTTCACAGGCTCGGGCGTGGCGCTGGTCACACCGTTCGACGAGCGCGGCGTGAACGAGCGTGTGCTGCGCGAGCTGGTGCAGTTCCACCACCGGGAAGGCACGGACGCGCTCATCGTCAACGGCTCGACCGGTGAAGCAGCTACGATGTCAGCGGACGAGCAGCGGCGTGCCGTGGAGATTGTCGTCGATGAGAATCGCGACCGCCTACCGGTCATTGCCGGCTGCGGCGGTAGCGACACTGCGCAGGTCAGCCGGCTAGGCGCGCAAGCGCGCGCGGCCGGCGCGCATGCACTGCTGCTTTCGGCGCCTCCCTACAACAAGCCGACGCAGGCCGGATTGCTCGCACATTTCCGAGCCGTCATGGATGCGGGTCAGCTGCCCGCGGTCATCTACAATGTGCCGGGCCGCACCTCGGTGAACATTCTGCCCGCCACGATTGCCGAGCTGGCGCGCGACCAGCGCGTCATCGGTGTCAAGGAGGCATGTGGCGATATCTCGCAGATCGCCGAGCTGGCGCGGCTGCTGCCCGAGCACGTTTCGATCTGGAGCGGTAACGACGATCAGGTCGTGGCCGTCATGGCGCTGGGCGGCCGCGGCGTCATCAGCGTGCTGGCCAATGTCGCGCCGCGCGACACGAGCCGGATGGCGCATGCATTTCTCG
>CBJLQC010000462.1:0-2894 GCA_966424955.1 uncultured bacterium
AGATGCGCGACGTTGGACTGCTCCGCAATCGCGACGAGCGCGCCGCCGCCTTCGCGCACCGCGCGCGAGAGCCGCACATCCTCGCGCGTGAACGCCGCGCGCGCGCCCGACAGTACAATCAATCCGAACGCGCCCGAGCGCAGCAGCTCTTCCGCGCAGATCAGCGATTCCAGCTCGCCTTCCGGCTTGAGCAGCAATGGACCCGGGCGCCACGAATCGCCGGCCACGGTGCCCGCCGCGTCGATCCAGGCCGCCCGCTCGCCGCGCTGCGCCACCGCCTCGCAAGCCGCATAGAGAATCGCGGTGGCCGCACCACCCGGCTTCCAGAGCGACAGCCGGCCGCGCGGCAAGCCGCCGGCCGGCAACATATTGTCGAGCGCGGCCACCCCCGTGGCCAAGGCTCCGCCCGTCCGGTAGGAGATGGGCAGCGCATTCGGAAAGCGCTCTTCGAGGGCTTGCTTCAGAAGCAGGACTTCAGCGGCGTGCGGCATTTCGACCTCTCTGCCACCCATCCTAAACCGAAGATAGCCCGAAAGCAAGTCGAACCTCTGGAATCCTGCCGGCCACCTCTTTAACGTAGAGCACCCCGCCCGACACGCTCCCCGGCCAGCATTTCAGATGGATGCCCGAACCCCCGGTCCAACGGTTTTTCTTGAAGACGAACCGCACGAACCTCATTACGCTGGTTCAGCGCATGACCAATCAGCTGGGCATCGCGCTGGAGAAAGCCGAGCTGGGTGTCGACCTGCTGGAAGCGCAGGTGCTGGCGCAGCTGGCGGAGACGGGCACATCCACCTACGCCGAGCTGCACCGCGCCATCGGCCACAAGCGCAACGTGCTGACCGGTACGCTGGACCGCTTGCAGGAGCGGGAGCTGATCACGCGTCGTTTGAGCGACGCCGACCGCGGCACCCTCATCGTGGAGCTGACCCCGGCCGGGCGTCTGAGCGGCCGCCGCGTGCAGACCTGGCTGCGTCACTTCGAGAGCGACCTGCTCGCCCACATCAGCGGCGACGACCTCAACGGCCTGGACGCCGTTGCCCGCGCTTTCAGTAAAGTCATTGCCGCGCTCGCGAAACCCGGCGGATAAAAGCGGGTTCGCCGGCGCTGGCGCGGAGCGCTGGATGCGGGGGCGCGGGAGAAAAGCGGGGAGCGGGTCGCGGTAAATGATCAACATAAGAGCTGCTAACGCTACCCGCTGCGCGCTTCGTTTCCCGTGACGCGCGACCAGCGATCCGCGCCGGCGCCCACGGACCCGCCCCCGCCAGCGCGACCCCTGATGCACCTCTTCTCAGCCGCGCGTCTTCTCGAGCAGAACAGTGGTCACGGCGCCGATGAGCAGCAGCCGTTCATCCTCGGGCGTGAGCGGCGTTTCCAGGCGATCGATTCTGAAGCGCCCCTCGAACCAGGCCGACTGTTTCGAGGCACGCAGCACTTCCCGGCCGTCCGCGGTGCTCACCAGGTAGCGCGGGTGGAAGACGAAGCCGCTCAGGAACGGAATGTCCTGCACCAGCTGGTCGCCGACCTTGGCCCACGGATTTTCTTCCTTCATCTCGAAGACGACGTCGTCGCCGCGCAGGATGTCGTAGCGCGCGCGCCAGAGCGAGCGCATGCCCTGCTGCCGCACCGCGCCGATCTCCCGCCCTTCGCCATCGGTAATGTTGTAGCGCGCCGAAAAGTCGATGATGCGGTCGGCCTTGATGTAGTACAGCTCACGGGTCTGCGTGGCGTCCGCGTAGACCGTGATCGCCTCGCGCAGCTTGAAGGCTTTCTGCTTGACGTACATGAGCAACCGCCCGGTGTTGTCCTCGACGGAGAACTGGCGGGCGATCGCGATGACCTTGAACCGAAGTGTCAGTGGGTAGCTCATGGCGGAGCAATGCTCAACGCCGTGGCCCAAAATGCAAGCGCCACGAATTGGCCGTTTGGAGGCGCCGCGCGCTAAGTTGCAGCCACAGTAGACGCAGAGGTCCTGGACGGCCACGGCGTGCAGCCACAAATCGGCTTCATGGACCAGGGAGGGAAGCATGGCACGCATTCTCGTTGTTGGTGCACTCTTGCTCGGCCTGCCGTTCCCGGCGCCGGCGCAGCGTCCGACCTTGTTGCCCGGCGTTCGCCCGTATGTACGTGTCGACACCCCAATCGTTGCCCTCACACATGTGCGCATCATCGACGGCACGGGCGCGCCGTCCCGCACCGACCAGACGCTGCAGATCAGCAATGGTCGCATTGCAGCCGCCGGCGCGGCGGGCAAAGTGGCCATCCCCTCCGGCGCGCTGGTGCTCGACCTGACCGGCAAGAGCGTGATCCCCGGCCTCGTGATGGTTCATGAGCATTTGTATTACCCTACGACGCGCGGCCACTATGCCAACCTCTCGGAGAGCTTTACGCGGCTGTACCTCGCGGGCGGCGTGACGGCCATGCGCACCGGCGGCAACATGAACGGTATCGGTGAGCTGGGCATCAAGCGGGCGATCGATGCGGGTCAGAAGCCCGGACCATGGATCGATGCAACGGCGCCCTACCTGGAAGGCGCTGGGCTCGGGCTGTCGCAGGTGCACGAGCTGAAGGACGCCGACGAGGCGCGGCGGGCGGTCGCCTACTGGGCAAGCATGGGCGCGACGTCGTTCAAGGCCTACATGCACATCACACGCGCCGAGTTGGCCGCGGCCATTGAGGAAGTGCACCGCCGCGGGCTGAAGATCACCGGCCACCTTTGCTCCGTGACGTATCGTGAAGCTGCCGAACTGGGCATCGATGACCTCGAACACGGCTTTTTCGCAGCCACCGATTTCGTGCGCGACAAGCAGCCCGATGTCTGCCCTGCACAGGGAAAGCTCGATAGCGCGTTTATGATGCTCGATCCGGCAGACACCGCAGTAAAGAACCTGATC
>CBJLQC010000463.1:0-2891 GCA_966424955.1 uncultured bacterium
GCGCAATGGCTCAAGGTGGGCGCCACCAGCTTTCAGCCGGTACTCACAATCGACGAGAACCATTTCCGTCTGAGTGCCGATCTGGGAGCGCAAGCGCAGGATGGCCGGCACGGCGTGGGGATCGGCACCATTGGCGTGGCGAACGCCTGCCTCGATCAGCAGTTCCAGATGAAACAGCTGGCGACGGCAACGAAGCAGCCCTTCGCGCGCGCGGACCGGAACGGTCACCTGTGGATCATCATAGGCGTGGATTCCGGTTACGAAGGATTGATGCAGGTCTACTTCACCTCGTTGCGCGTGACCCTTACGCCGCGTGAATGAGCAAGCCGCGCCTGATGCGGAATAGACGATAACCCGAACCGGAATCCAGATGGTCACACCACTTCTCATTGCAGCCGCTTTGCAGCTGGCCAAGCCCGACGCACATACCGTGGTCAACACGGCTATGGATCGGATGGGTGGAAAAGCCCAACTGATGGCCATCGAGCGCGTGCGGTATGACTTCGTAACGCAGTGGAACCTGAGCCTGGATCCACGGCCCGGGCATGACCGTCCGACTTACGAAAGAAACGTTGACGTTCGGGACTACCGACACGGAGGCTGGCGCAACTCGCGCGAGTTCACGAGCGGCGGCGCGACCTTGCGGATGGTGGATCTCGTGCGGGACGATGTTGCGGTTCGGCAAAACATATCGGGTGACGTGACGCCGTTGAACATCGCCTACGTCGATGAGCGTGACGAGGTCTTCCTGTATGCGCCGGACCGACTGCTCCTGCTGCTCAGCGCTGCCGCCGACCTGTCATTGCAGCCGGACACGATCGTTGAGGGCGTGCGACACGCCCGGGTCGCCGCCACGCTGAGCCGTTTCCCGGTGCGCGTGCTGTTACGCAGCAGTGACGGTCTGCCTCATATTCTACAGTTTCAGGCTGCGCACCCCAACGATTTCGGGCTGGTGCCGCTAGGCAGAATGGATGTGGAAGTCACGTACACGGGCTGGCAGCCGGTCGGCCGGGTTCACCTCCCGCATCAGTGGGATATCAGCCGTGCCGGACAGCCATACAAGCGCCTGACGGTGACCCATGCAGTGGTGAACCCGCAATTCGCGGCGGACTCTTTCGCCGTTTCATCCAGCATGCGAGAGGCGTTCCAGGCCACCGCCCGCAAGCCCATGCACGATGTACCGCTCGATTCGGCGTGTCTGATCGATCGTCGATTCGTGGAGTTTCGCGCGTTCGGAGCGCCGGCCGGCGCGGTGCGAATTGGTCAGGCGTGGGTTCTGCTCGAAACCGGTCAGGCTCCGTTATCCGCCGAGCGCGCGATCGGGTGGATGGAAGTGAACGGTGCCGCGATTCCGTCGCTCGCCATTATCGGCAGCCTGCAACGTACGAATGGCGGGCTGGCCCATGTCGTCCGGCATCGCATTCGGGTGATCACCGCTCCCGCATTCGCTGCGCTAGGGCGCGCTATCCTGTCCGGACACGAAGTTGGCGACGGCCGCTTCGAGACCTTGTCGCAGGGACGCTGGCTGGAAGTGGGAGGTGACTCCATGCGAGTGGAGCCCCTGGACCTGCCCGACGCACCCGGAGGTCTGCTCCTGTTCGTACCGGCGTTGCGCTGGATTTACGCGCCGAATGCGCTGACGTCGCTCGATCTCGAGATCGTGCTGCAACATGCTCACCGCTCCGGTTGGGTGGTGGATCGGATTGGCAACGCGCGCCATCTCTTGCTGCCCAAGCCATGATTCCGGAGAGAGACGCATTGCTCGGCTCGGTCTCACGACAGCGCCAGCCGATGGTCGACTTGACGCAGGAGCTGATCCGTATTCCGACGGAGAACCCGCCAGGAAAGTGCTACCCGGAGGCCGCAGATCTACTTGTCGCTCGCCTTCAGTCGCTTGCCTTCGACGAAGTCCGGCGGGAAGGGGACTGCGTGCTCGGCTTTGTGGGCAGCGGTGCCAGGACGCTTTACTTCAGTGGCCACTACGATGTGGTTCCGGCCCAGCGCCAGGACCAGTTCAGCCCGGAACTGCACGAGGGCACGATCAGAGGACGTGGCGCAGCGGACATGAAGGGTGGACTGGCCGCGATGATTTTTGCCGCCGCAGCGGTGCGTGATCATCAGCTGCTGCACGGTGCTCGCATCGGCGTCGTGCTGGTTCCCGACGAAGAAACGGCCGGGCCGCGCGGATCGAAGTACCTGGCTGCGCAGGGCCTGCTCGGTGATGGTGGCATCGCCATGCTGACGCCCGAGCCGACCGATGGCATCGTGTGGAATGGCAGTAGAGGTGCCATCTCACTGCGCGTAACTGTGCACGGAAAACACGCGCATGTCGGCCGACAGCACGAGGGCGTCAACGCCTTCGACGGGATGCTGTCAATTGCACAGGAATTGAGCAGCCTCAAACAGGAAGTCGAACGACACGCGACGAGGTTCCGGATCGAACCGGAGGCGGCACGGCACTCGATTCTGATGCTCGGCGGCCGGATCGAGGGCGGCAGCAACTTCAACGTATTACCGGATCGGTGCTCGTTCACGGTCGATCGGCGCCTGAATCCGGAGGAGGATTTCGAGACAGAGAAGGCGCGTTTGTTGGCGGCGATAAAACGCGGGGCCCGAGGGCAGTTTGACTACGAAGTCTTCGTGATCCAGGAGGCGCCCGCGTCGGCCAGCGATGAGACGGGATCAGTGGGTCGCGTACTTGCCCGCAACATCGAGGAGGTGACCGGCCGCGCAGCGCGATTCGAACTGTGTCCGGGGCTGCTCGAGACCCGGTTTTACACCGAACGCGGCGTACCGGCTTTCGCGTATGGACCCGGCCTGCTGACTGTGTCGCACGGACCCGAGGAATTCGCCTCGATTCCGATGGTCCTCGTGCGGGGCTGGGGCGATTG
>CBJLQC010000464.1:0-2889 GCA_966424955.1 uncultured bacterium
CGGTTGCACAGGCTCGCCGGGCGCGGGCCCACATCACCGGGCCGCTGACCAGGTGGCCGTTCCCATCATCGTCTATCACATCCCGAAGAATACGCACGTCACCATAGACGCCGGATTAATGGCGGAGATCGTCAGGCACCCGAACATCGTGGGCTTGAAGGATTCGTCCGGCGATGTGAAGCGTTTTGCCGATTACTCCAACACGTGCGACAAACGCTGCCGCATGTTCGTCGGGAACGGCGCGCTCCTGTACACCGCGCTCGAGCTGGGGGCGGTGGGCGGTATCGTCGGCATTGGCCAGCTGGCATCACGCATGTGCGCCGCGATTCTCGAGGCACACCGCCAGGGTGACGCGCAGCGGGCCGGCTCGGTCCAGGAGAAGCTGGTCCCGGTCCATCGCGAAATCGTCGGGGCGTACGGTCCGATCGGCACCAAGGCGGCGCTCGACATGCTCGGGTTTGCCGGGGGCAAGCCACGCGCACCCCTGCGTCCGCTTTCGGAGAAGGAACGCAAGCGAGTGGAACAGGTGATGCAGGAGGCACGCTTGATCTGAGAGGGATAAAGGAGATGAGCATGATGTGGAGATCCGGGCCGGCGTGCGCCTCAACAGGCGGTTATCACGATGATGATCCCCACATCGCCGTTCATATTTCGCTATCTCCAGGCAGAACCCGCGCGTGAAAGACCTGCTTCAAACACTGGCCCGCCCTCGGCTGACGGGCAGCCGCGGCGCACTGGAAGTTGCCGATATCGTGCGTGAGCGCCTGACGCAGCTCGGCTACCAGATCCGGGACTATCCGTTCACTTTTTCGACGTGGCCCGGCCGCTTCGCCGTCAGCATCGCCGGCTTTCTCTTCCTCGCCGGGACCATTTCCGCCGCCACGCTCATCAACATGCGACATCCGGGCGTCGCGCTCGTGATATTGCTGCTCACCCTGCTGCTGGCCGGCGGCGTAGCAGCGCTCACGACACCACTCACGGACATGCTGCCCGTCGGCAAGGTAAACGCGCTCAACATGCTGGCCGCGCGCCCGGGCAGCACCCCGCGTTACCTCTTCATGGCGCATCTCGACAGCAAGTCGCAACCGGTGCCGCTCGCGTTTCGCGGCCCCGCGATCATCCTCGCCGTGCTGGCCTGGGGCGCCTTCGTGGCCTACGCACTGCTCGCGCTGCTCGATCCGGTGTGGATGCGCGGTGACATTACCAGCGTGCTGGCGACGCTCGCCGGCGCGGCGGGACTCCTGCTCGTCTTCTGCTGGAGCGGCAATCGCTCGCCGGGCGCGCTCGACAACGCCAGCGGCCTGGCCACCATCCTGGCGCTCGCTGAAGCCGAGCGCGACCACGACGACATTGGATTTCTGATCACCGACGCCGAGGAGCTCGGCCTGGTGGGCGCGCGCTCGGTCGCGCGCCAGCTGAATCCGGTCTTTGGTGTCATCAACGTCGACGGCGTCGACGACGCCGGCACGTTCTTCGTGCTCGAGAAGTTCGGCTTCCCGCCACGGCACATTGCGCCGCATCTCGTGGCGGCCATACTGCGAGCGGCCGACTCGCTGGGGCAGCCGGCGCAGCGTCGCAACGTGCCCTTCGGATTGTTGCTCGATCATCTGCCCATTGCACGCGCCGACCTGCCGGCCGTCACCGTGATGCGCGGCTCGTTCGCGTCGCTGCGCCGCGTGCACCAGCGCGCGGACCATACCGGCAACATGACCGGGGCGGGCATCGACACCACCGTGCGTCTGCTGCGCGCAGCGCTCGCGCTTCTGCGCCAGGAAGCGGCCCAGCTTGTAGGAAGACGCTCGGTGCGCTAACCTCAGCGCATGAAATCGAATTGCCTGGTGGTGGTAGGCGCGCAGTGGGGCGACGAAGGTAAAGGCAAGATCGTCGACGTCCTGGGTGGCGGCGTTTCCATCATTGCCAGATATCAGGGCGGCGCGAACGCCGGACATACCGTGCATGTCGGCAACGACGAATTCGTCCTGCACCAAATTCCATCCGGCATCCTGCACGCGGGCAAGCGTTGCCTGCTCGGCAACGGCGTGGTGCTCGATGTCGAACAGTTCTTCGAGGAGCTGGACAACCTCGCGCAGCGCGGCATCGTGGTGGACGGCCGCGTCGGCGTGAGCGGCCGCGCCCACCTGCTGCTCGATTACCACAAGCGCATCGATCAGGCCAGCGAGGCGAAACGCGGCTCGGGCAAGATCGGCACGACCGGCCGAGGCATCGGACCCGCATACGAGGACAAGATCGCGCGCCACGGGGTACGCGTCGGCGATCTGCTGAACCCCGAGCGCGCGCGCATGCGCATGGTCGCGGCCGCGGAACGCGCCAACGAACGTCTGCAACAGGTCGGCGGCCAAACCATGGACCCCGAGCAGGTGGCCGAACATGCCCTGCGCAGGGGCGCACGGCTGATCCCCTTCATTGCCGAAACCGGCAAGGAGATCGTGACCGCGCTGCGCCAGAACCAGCGCGTACTGCTGGAAGGAGCGCAAGGCGCTCTGCTCGATGTCGATCACGGCACTTATCCGTACGTGACCTCATCGACGACAACGGCCGGCGGGGCGGCCACCGGCGTCGGCATCGGGCCGACCTTCATCGATGCCGTGCTGGGCGTCGTGAAGGCCTACACCACGCGCGTGGGCAGCGGACCACTACCCACCGAACTGGATGAAGCGCAGGGTCAGAAACTGCGCGAGCTGGGCGGCGAATACGGCGCGACCACGGGCCGGCCGCGACGCTGCGGCTGGTTCGACGCCGTCGTCGTGCGCTATTCCGCGCGCGTGAATGGACTCACCGGCCTGGCCGTAACCAAGCTCGATGTGCTGGATACGTTCGACGAAATCAGGATCGGCACCGGCTATGACATCGAGGGTCAGTGCTTCAATA
>CBJLQC010000465.1:0-2884 GCA_966424955.1 uncultured bacterium
ACGCGCGCCGCTCCGGTATTCTGGCCCTGATTTTGGAGGTGGTGTTTCTCTGGAGCTTTCACGTGCTCATCGCGCTCCAGCGCTGGCGGGCCGATGCGTGCGAATACGTGCCGGACTGGTTTCTCGCGCTTGGTGAGCTGGAGGCGCTCGGCTCCATGGCAACACTCGCGCACGACCATGGGGAATGGTGCTTCCCGACGGTGGATGCCGGCACCGACGCGATCGTGGCCGAAGCCATCGGCCATCCCATGCTCGCCGATGCGGTGCGCGTGGCCAATGACGTCAGTGTCGGCCCGCCCGGGAGTCTGCTGCTGATCACCGGCTCCAACATGTCGGGAAAGAGCACGCTGCTCCGCTCGCTCGGGGTGAACACCGTTCTCGCACACGCGGGCGCTCCTGTCTGCGCTTGCCGGTATCGCACGCCGCACCTCCGATTGTTTTCATCCGTAAACGTGCAGGACTCGCTCGCGCAGGGCGTGTCGCTGTACATGGCGCAGCTGAAGCGATTGCAGCAGATCGTCGCGGCCGCGCAGGCAACGCCGTCCGATCAACTGACGCTGTATCTACTGGATGAGATCCTGAGCGGTACGAACTCAGCCGACCGCACCGCCGGCGTGCGCGCCGTCGTGCATTTCCTGATGCAGACCAGGTCGATCGGCGTGCTGGCCACCCACGACCTGGCACTGGCCGATGATCCACAACTGCAACGAAAGGCTACTTTCATTCATTTCAGCGACGAGTTCGACCCCGCCGCGCGGACCATGTCGTTCGACTACCGCATTCGTCCCGGACCGGTGCAGACCTCCAACGCACTGGAATTGATGCGACTGCTCGGGCTGCCCGTGGAATAGTCCACATCCTTGAAATTGCTGGACTTTCCCGTCGCGATGCTGAAAATTGCACCACGTCGGAAGACGCTTCGCGTGGGCGCTCAGCGCCCACGAACTACATCCAGGAGATTACATGCGCAAATTAGTATTTCTAACGTTGTTGCTGGCCCTTTGTGCAGCGCCGGCAGCCGCGCAAACGATCGGGTTCAAGGTCGGACCAACGTTCGCCAACCTCGACGTGAGTGATAATGCCGGCGAGGATCCGGAGACACTGACTTCCTTCGGCGGCGGCGGCTTCATTCGTTTCGGTATGCTGCAGCTCGAACTGCTGGCGGTGACCAAGGGTGCCGAGTTGACTTTGGATGATGGCTCGGGCGGGACGATCACCGGCAAGTTCAAGGTGACCCATGTCGATGTCCCCGTCACCGCCGTATTCAGCCTGCCGGCTGGCCCGTACCTCTTTGCCGGACCGTATGTCGGATTCGAGGTTGGCTGTAACCTCGAGGCGGAGTCGGGCGGTAGCAGCGCGGAGGTCGATTGCGATGAGGGCGGTGAGCTGGAGCGCAAGAAGGTCGATTTCGGCCTCACCGGCGGCGCCGGCATGCGTTTCCCGGCTGGCCCGGGCGCACTTCTACTCGAGGGCCGCTACTCGCACGGTTTGACCGACCTGAACGACAGCGGCGTCGATGACGAGTCGATCAAGAGCCGCTACTTCGCGATTTTTGCAGGTTACTCGATCCGTATCGGTCTCTGATCGGTTCGCAGGTATAGCCAATAGAAAGGGCGGCTCTGCGAGCCGCCCTTTTGTTTTCGCGCTCACCGGCCGTGCTCTGCTTTTCCGGCCTCTCGATCTATCAGGGCCAGCTCCTGCCGATATACCTTTTGCAGAAACGCTCCAACGATCTTTCGTTCGAGCCACCCCGCGATCCCCGCCTTGCTGTTCAGCTCCGACCAGATGCGCACGCGGCACTGCGAGTCTGACAGCGCTGTGACATGGAATCGCGTTATGATCCGCGATTCCGGATACGCTTCCTCGAGCACGCGCCCAGGCTCGGGCTCACTGACGTGACCGCGGACCGTCCGCACCTTGCCGAACGCTTTCATTCCGACGTCGATGACGGTCCCCGCGCCCCTGCCACCCTCGATGACCGTCAGTCCGGTGAAGGCCGGCGGCAGCACGCGCGGGTGGCCGTGGTGATAATCCGCCAGCAAGGCATACACTATCTCCGCGGGTGCCCTGACCGGCGCCTCAGCCTCTACAGTGAATTTCATTCCGAGCTCAACGTCGCGTCGTGATCAGGCGATCGAGCGAGAGCGCGCCACCACCCTGGACCACAAGCGCGGCCGCCATCGTCAACACCAGGAGATGGTATTCGAAACCCTCCGCGCCGGCAGGTAGCCTGCCGAACCAGTTCATGAAAAAACCATTCGGAAGATGGGTGATGAGGGCCCCCACCATGATACCGGCAATGCCCAGCGCGGCCAGTCGGCTGGCGGCGCCCACGAGGAGCGCGAGCGGCGCCAGAAACTCCGTCACGATAGCCAGCGCAGCCAGCACATCGGGGAAACCCAGCGTCTGCGTCATCCACACGTGCGTGCCCGCGAACCCATAACCACCGAACCAACCCAGCAGATGCTGCGCCCCGTGCGGCAGCATGATCGCGCCGAGCGCCAGGCGGAGCACCGTTGGCCCGGACTGAGCGTCCGTCTGGAACAACGAGATCCATCGTTTCATAATTGCCCCCGAAGTTAGTGTCATGGCAATAGTTGACATGACAAGTATCTGTGCAAAAAAATTACACCTCCGCGAATCCGCGCACCCGATCCAGCAACGCGATCAGCGCGGCTACGTCCTGCTGACTCATGCGCTTGATGAAGGCCTCGTCGGCGCGCAACACCGGCTCGTCCATCTCCTTTAGCAGATCGAGTCCGGCCTCGGTGATCGAGCAGTTGACGAGGCGCCGATCCTGCGCATCCCGCTCGCGACAGACCAGCCCTTTCTCCGCGAGCCGGTCCAGCAGTCGCGTCACCCCGGGCATGCGCTCGATCAGCCG
>CBJLQC010000466.1:0-2878 GCA_966424955.1 uncultured bacterium
GAAGCGGAATGCTTCCAGCAAAAAGCCGAACTTGCCTTCCGCCTCCTGCTCGCTCATGCCCAGCGCCCGGAACACGTGACGCTGCAGCTGCTGGTCGTGAATACGAATCGAGCCGCTCGCCATTTCATTGCCGTTATAAACGGCATCGTAGGCGCGCGACCGCAGGCCGGCGGCATACAGATCGAGTGCCGCCGCGCGGTCGGGCGGACCCTCACGCGTGGCCGCGACAATCCTGGGCACATCATCGAGGTGCGGCATCGTGAACGGGTGGTGGGCTGCAACAAGCCGGCCGTGATCGGCGTCCCAATCGAACATCGGGAATTCGGTTATCCAGCTCCAATGGTGTTGGCCCGCCTTGCGCAGCTCCAGGCGGTCACCCAGGTGACGGCGTAGCAGATCGAGAGCGGCATCGACGGTCTGCACCGACTTCCGGCCGGGCGTGAGCGTCGTACGGAAATCACCGACTACTCCGACGAACAGATCGCCCACCTGCAGCCCGGCCGCCTCGTAGAAACGGTCCAGCAGTCCGCCGTTCAGCGCCTTCGCGAAAGAGCCGTTCAAACCGCTTTCGGTGCGACGCACCCAGAGCGCGCCCGCGGCGCCGCCCGACTTCGCGATGTCGGCCAACGCATCCAGCTCTTTGCGTGACAATGATCCGCCCCCCGGCGCGACCAGCCCGCGAATGCGAGCGCCACTCTCCCGGGTGTCCTGGAAAACCCGGAAATCGGCGCCTTGCAGCAGCTCGGTCAGATCGATGATCTCCAGGCCGAAACGCAAATCCGGCTTGTCCGTCGCGTACCGGTCCATGGCTTCGCGATACGTGAGCCTGGGAAATGGCGTCTGCAATTCGACGCCGGCGATCCCCCGCCACAACGCGGCCATGGTGCCCTCGCCGATCGCGAAAACGTCCTCCTCATTCACGAATGACATTTCCGCATCGATCTGCGTGAATTCCGGCTGGCGGTCGGCGCGCAGATCTTCGTCGCGCAGGCAGCGCGCGATCTGGAAGTAGCGATCGTAGCCCGCGACCATCAGCAGTTGCTTGTAGATCTGCGGCGATTGCGGCAGCGCATAGAACTCGCCGGCGTGGACGCGGCTGGGCACCAGGTAGTCGCGCGCGCCCTCCGGCGTGCGCCGCGTGAGCATGGGCGTTTCGATCTCGAGAAAACCTTCGCTCGACAGATACTCGCGGACGATCTGTTGGGCGTTGTGCCGCAGCTCGAGCGCACGCTGCAGATCGTCGCGCCGCAGGTCGAGATAGCGATACCGCAGCCGCAGCTCTTCGGCAGGCAGCTCATCACCGGGCGAAATCGCCACGGGAATGGCCGGTGACTGCGACTCGTTGAGGATTTCGAGTCCGCGCACGTGCACCTCGATTTCGCCGGTCGCCAGCTCGGTGTTGATGCTGCCGGCCGGCCGGGCAGCGACGTCGCCCTCCACCATTACGACCCACTCGTTGCCGAGCCGGCGCGCACTCTCGAAGACATCGGGCGGCGTGAAATCCGGACCGAAGGAAAGCTGCACGCGGCCCGATCGATCGCGCAGGTCAATGAAGACCAGGCCGCCCAGGTCGCGCCGCCGGTGCACCCAGCCGGCCAGCCTGACCCGTTCTCCCGCATGGCTCGGGCGCAGAACACCCACGCGATGTGTGCGAAAAGCTGTGCTAATCGGCATTCCCGGCTTCTTTCGCCATCCTCAAAACCATCCAGCACCCCGTGATGATGCCGGCCGTGTCGGCCAGCCAGTCTACGACATCGGAGCTGCGCCGGGCGACCATGCGCTGGTGCAGCTCGTCCGCGGCCCCGACCGCCACGGCCAGGACAAGCGGCAGGAGGAGATGCGGCCGTCGGTCGGCGCGCCGCCACCCCCAGGTGGTCAGCATGCCCAGCGCGCCGTACAACAAAAAATGGGCGGCTTTGTCCAGCGGCAGCGGCGTATCTACCGTCGGAACATCGCTTCGCCCACCCAGGATCAGAAGCAGCGCCGCCCATACCACGGCCGGCGTGTAGGCCAGAACTCGACTGACGACCGCCTCCTCGACAAGTTGCGTAGCCAAAATACGGTTTTCGGCTATCTTTCGCACATGGCAGGAAAGCTGAGCCCGTCCGCGCAACAGCGCGTAGTTCTTCTGGAAAGCTTCACCAACGACATCGGTCGCCTGAATTCGCTGATCGAGCAATACGCCGTCGCGGCCAAGACGGCTCATGAGAATCTGAACAGCTCCATCAGGCGCCTGGCCGGCCAGCTCAAGCTGAAGTTGACCGGTGGCGGACTGGATGCCATGGGTCAACTGTGCGGCGCCATCGAGATGGCGGCCGCGCGGGGTCTGCAACCGCAGCAAAAAACGCGGATCATGCGCGAGAACGTCGGATCGCTCAAATTTCAAGTCGAGCTGGCGATCCGTACGACGATCCGCGAAGACGACGAAATGCGGGCGAAGCAAAAGGCCAAAACCGAAACGGCCGAATAACGCGCGAAGGACGAATGTTGTCCGAAAGACTTGCTGACCTTTTTCGGAGCGGTTAGCTTTGCATCAGTCACTCGATGCAGCGGTCATTGTGTCGAGTGAAAGCCGACTGCACACGAGAGTGTGTGGAAGGCAGTCGATCGGGAGGTTCGGACCTGATCGACCGGCTGCGAGAATCGCTGGTTCGCAGCTAGTAGCCCCCGAGCTCCGGGGCGCCTGAATCGCAGACCGCGCGAGAAGGGTAAGAGAATAGCAGGGCACACACGAAGTGCCAACCGAATCGAAACTATTCTCGCCAGCGGACAGTAAGCCCTCAGGTTGCGACGTGTCGCACCTGAGGGCTTCTTTCTTTATTGGGGATACTGGGGATTTTAACGGAGATGGGGCGATGATCTCCGCTGGTTGGCGGCG
>CBJLQC010000467.1:0-2876 GCA_966424955.1 uncultured bacterium
CCGGTTCCCCATTTCCAGTCGCGGTATTGCGTGAAGCCTTCGAGGGGCTGCGGCACGTGCGGTGTGCCCCTGACGAGCTCCGCCTGATAGAGCCGCATCTGCAACCGGTAATCGCGCCGCTCGAGCGAGCCGCGCTCCAGCTCGGTGCCGGGCGCCAATTCGACGCCGAGCTTGGCCGTGCCGACACGCTGCACCGCCGCTTCCCAGCTTTCGCCGGGGCGCAGCGAGGCGGCCGGCAACCCCCAAACGTTGGGGAGATCCTCATCATCGGCCGGCCGCAAAACGACGAGCACCTGGTCGGGCGCGTCGGGATTGCGAATGGCGACCGACACGGACTGCTTTTCAGGACGCGGCATGCATCAATCTCCATCCCAGCCGTAGCGTTTCCACGAGGCGCGGCCGTTCCGCTCGAACCTGACGCCTTCCCTCTCGAGCAGCGTGCGCTGCAGAATCGCGCCATGCTCGACGCCTCGTATCGAGACCTCGCCGCGGCTGTTCACCACACGCCACCACGGCACATTACTATCGTCCGGCAGGGCATTGAGCGCCCGGCCGACCGCGCGCGCCGCGCGGGGTTGCCCCAGCATGGCGGCGACACCACCATAACTCACGATCCTGCCGCGCGGGCAGCGCCGGACGACACGGTATACCTGAGAAGCAAATTCGGACATGCCAGGTTCGTTCGGGTGCGTGCGCGGAACGAAGGTTCACGCGCGGCAGTAATGGATACATCACGTCATGGATAAGAGCAAAGACGCCGCAGTCCACCAGCGCACCTCCGAGTTCGTGCTATCGCGGTTCGAGAAGCGCGTCCTGCCCTGGCTGGCGGCACGGCTGCCGGCGTGGGTGCTGCCCGACCATCTGACGCTGCTCGGCTTGCTCGCCTCCACATTCATTGCCGTGGCGTACATGCTGAGCAACCAGGATGCGCGGTGGCTGTGGGCCGCCAGCGGCGCGCTCATCGTGCAGTGGTTCGGCGACAGCCTGGATGGCAACCTGGCGCGCTATCGCAAAATCGAGCGGCCGCGTTACGGTTATTATCTCGACCATCTCACCGACGCGTACTCGACCCTGGCCATCGGGCTGGGACTCGGGCTTTCGCCGTACATGCTGCTGGCGGTCGGCCTGGCCGTGGTCACCGCTTACCTCATCCTGTCCATCAACGTTTATCTCGAGACGTACGTCTTCGGCGAATTCAGCTTCAGCTACGGCAAGCTGGGCCCGTCCGGGGTTCGCGTTGTGCTCATCCTGCTGACTGCCCCCGCCTATTTCGTGGGCGCCTGGCAGTTCCGCGTGTACGGCGTGTACGTCACCGCGTTCGACATCGCGGGCACTTTCATCGCGATCGGGATGCTCGTGCTGCTGCTCGGACGCGCCAGCGGCAACCTGCGCAGGCTGGCCCGCCTCGAGCCGGCCAACACGCGCCGCCCGGACTTGCGCTGACATGGAGCAAATGGTGCTCGTGCGGCTCGCCTCCGAGCTTACACTCAAGGCGCCGCGCACGCGCTCCCAGTTCATGCGCCGGCTGCTCGGCAACATGCGCGATGCGTTCGTGACGCACGGCGCACAGGCCCGCATTCGGTCGGAGTGGGGACGCGTCTACGTTCAGACCGACAGCGAGGCCGCGGTACCGGTGCTGTCGCGGATCTTCGGGCTCAGCTCCTACTCGGTCGTGGCCGATGTCGTGCCATCCGATCTGCCCACCATCGTCGAGCGCGGTTACGAAGTTTTCGGCGACCTCGTGCGCGGGAAGCGCTTCGCCGTGCGCGCGCACCGCGCCGGCACGCATGCTTTCACTTCCAAGGATGTGGAGCGCGCGCTGGGCGCGCGGCTGTTCCCGCTCGCCGCCGGCGTCAACCTCACACGACCCGATGTGGTTGCCCATGTCGAGGTGCGCGACCAGCACTCCTACCTGTTCAGTGAGCGCAGCGCGGCGGCCGGCGGCCTGCCGGTCGGCGTGGAAGGCCGCGCGCTCTCTCTCATCTCGGGCGGCTTCGATTCCGCCGTCTCGTCCTGGCTGATGCTGAAGCGCGGCATCGCGCTGGACTATCTGTTCTGCAACCTGGGCGGCGACGCCTACGAGCGGGCCGTGGTACAGGTCACCAAGGCGCTGGCCGATGATTGGAGCTACGGCACCCAGCCCAGGCTCTACGTCATCGATTTCGATGAGCCGTTGCGCGAGCTGCGCGCGCACACACGCGAGAACTACTGGCAGCTCATCCTGAAGCGCCTGATGTATCGCGCGGCGTCGCAGGTAGCGCAGACCATTCGCGCGGAAGCGATCATCACGGGTGAAGCGGTCGGCCAGGTGTCGTCACAGACATTGTCCAATCTGCGCGCGATCGATTCGGCGGCCAGCGTGCCGGTGTTCCGCCCGCTGCTCGGGTTCGACAAGGAGGAGATCATTGCGCGCGCCCGCCACATCGGAACCGCCGCGCTGTCGGAGCAGGTCAAGGAGTATTGCGCGATCGCGCCCGGCCATCCGGTCACGGCGGCCCGGGAAGACCGCGTGCTGGCTGAAGAAAGAAAGCTCGACCTGTCCGTTCTCGACCGCGCCATTGCCGGAATGAAACAGCTGAACGTACGGCAGCTGTCACCGACCGACCTGGTGGCGCCGTACATCTTCGCGCAGCAGCTCATCCCCGACGCCGTGCTGATCGACTGCCGCACCGAGCCGCAATTCACCGCCTGGCATGCGCCCGGCGCACTGCATCGCGAGGAATGGGAGCTCGCGCGCGACTTCAAGCGGCTCGATCGCGACCGTAAATACCTGCTCTACTGCACACATGGCATACAGTCCGCGCACCTCGCCGAGAAAATGCAGCGCTCGGGATACGAGGCTTACTCGTTCAAGGGAGGCGTCGCTGCTTTGCGGA
>CBJLQC010000468.1:0-2875 GCA_966424955.1 uncultured bacterium
GCCAGAACGCGAATCAACCGACGGCGCCGGCAGGCGTCATTCGCGCCGCGGCGATCACCGATGCGGATGACCTCGCTGAACTGCGCAGGGTCACCGCGCGTTTCCAGCAGCTCGACACGGCAATGCAGGCAGGCTACGCTGCGCAGATCACACCGTGCTGGGCGCACCACTCGGCCGGCGCGATGGGTTATCACTACGGCAACACGAATCTGTTCGATGCGACTGCGGATCTGCTGCACCCAGAGCTGCTGATCTACGAGCCGCAACCGGGCGGGCGCATGCGTTTCGTGGGGATGGAGTACCTGGTTCCCAAGGCCGCGTGGGCTGCGGCGGGGCACGACCTCAATAATCCCAACGACGTGCCGCAGCTGCTCGGACAAAAGTTTACGCCTCACTCATTCCTGCCGATCTTCAAGCTGCACATCTGGCTGTGGCGGAACAACCCGTCCGGTACGTACGCGGATTGGAATCCGAAAGTCACGTGTGAGTTTGCGGACTCCACGGAAACATTCTGAACACGCGAGGAACCTCCAGGCCGGCGGCGACCATGCTGCCGGGCTGGAGGAAATCGAGGGCGAGACCGTATAGAACGTGCTTGGCGCGCTGCCGAATCCCGGATGGGTGAGCATACGTAGGGCTTCTGAACCAACCGAGGAGCCGTGCCATGGAAACCGATATGCTGGAAGGGATCGCGATGGTAGTCGTAGCGACCTTTGCCGGACTGACTCTGCTGACACCGGTGCTGGCATTCTGCGCGCGCTTCGCGCTCAAGCCGGTCATGGAAACCTGGATCAACCTGCGCCAGGGACAGACGTCGGATCAGGACAAGATCATGCAGGATCGGCGCATTGCGCTGCTCGAGGCGGAGGTGCAGCACCTGCAGCAGGTGGTGGAGCAGCGCCTCGAGGTACAGGAATTCGATCGTGCGATCGGCAAGGGCGAGTGAGCCGGCCGTGGGTACCCGCTACGAGGGCTGGATCGCCGGCGTTCGCCGGCCAACCAGCACGTCGTAGCAGGTGACCCAGGATATCAGACCGTCTTACAACCGCACTCCCACCCGCGCGAAGTAAAACGCACCGCTGAACCCCATCTGCACCGCGTCCCACAACCCGCCCGTCTCCGTCTCCGTGTCCTGCTGCGTGGGATACACGTTGAACAGGTTGACGGCGCCGATCGTGAGGCGGGCGCGGTCGGTGAGCCGGTAGGCGAGGCTGAGATCGGTCGTCGCTTTCGCCTTGTAAACGTCGCGGGTGTCCAGCCAGTCGATCAGCGTGACACGCCCGAAGTTGGTGACGCGCAGCTGCGTGTCCAGGCGGCCGTAGTTGTGATCGACGGTCAGGCTCACCTTGCTGGTGGGCGCCGAGGCGAGCAGGAACGCCTGCTCGCGCGCGCCGAAGTAGATGTCTTCCTTGCCCGCCAGCATCTCATTGGTGTGGATGTCGCCCAGCTCCATGTCATTGAAGTTGCCGGCCAGCGACCAGTTGAAGCGCTGGTCGCCGAGGTAGAACTGATGCGAGATGACGACATCGAGCCCGCGTGTCTCGGTGTCCAGCGCATTCGTGAAGAATTGCGCCGCGGCGACGCCCAGCGCCTGCAGCTCATCGCCAATGTCGGGATCGGTGTCCTCGAACGCGCCGGTCAGCACGATGCGATCGTCGATGTTGACGAGATAGCCATCCACCGTCGCGGTCAGCTCACCCACCTTCAGCGTGATGCCGACGCCGGCATTCGTCGACTTCTCCTCCTTCAGCTCGGGAATGCCGAGGGCGGCCGTGATCGGGCTGTGGTTGGGCGCGATCACCTTGTCCACGAACGTGCCGCTCACCACGTCCGTGAACGTGCTGCTGAAGTAGATCTGGGCAAGCGACGGCGCGCGGAAGCCCGTGCTGGCCGACGCGCGGACCGACAATGCATTGCTCAGCGCCAGCCGCGCGGCCAGCTTGCCCGTCACGGTGCCGCCGAAGTCGCTGTAGTTCTCGCCGCGGGCGGCCGCGCTCAACGTCAGCCGGTCCGTGGCATCCAGCTCGACGTCGACGTAGCCGCCCACGTTGGTGCGGTCCTCGGTGACTTCATCCTTGGGCTGGAATCCCGGAAATCCCTGCGAGCCGCCCGGCCCGCCGCCGCCGTAATTGCGGTAAGAGCCCTCCTCGCCGGCAAAGATGCTGTAGCGCTCCCAGCGGAATTCACCACCGAATGCCAGGTTCAGCCCGCGCCCGACATTGGGCAGCATGCGCTTGAGATGGACACCCGTCGTGTTCTGGAACAGGCTGAAGCCACCCGCGTCGAACTCGGTGGCCGAGCTCGCGCCCTGCGAGGCGTTCAGCGTTCCCTCGATGTTGTAGTGGAAACGGTTCGAGCCGGCCGTCGAGTTGACGTCGACGTCGAAACCCGACCAGCCGGCGCGGTAGCCCGTCGACAGCGACAGATCGCGAATCGTCGATGTGATGTGCGGATCGAAACCGTTGGGATAGATCGACGGCACATTGCGCTCGGAATCGGCTTCGCGCGTCCAGGCATAGGCATCGGTATCGCGGAAGTTGGCGCCGCCGAATGCATACCAGCCGGCGCTGCTGGAGACCGGCACCAGCGCGTTCAGGAAGAAGCCGCCGTTGACGAGCTGCGCGTCGCCGAACTGCTTGCGATAAATGCTGAACACGTCGGGATCGGCCGGGCGATTCGTCCGGCTCTTCGACAGCACCTCGCCGGTCAGGTTCAGGTAGCCCTGCTGGCCCAACGCCAATCCGCCGTTGAGGCTGCCACGCACTTGCCGCCCGTCGGTGCCGCTGCTCGTGACATCGATGCTCGAGGGCGGCTTGGCGTTGTGCGTGTCGGTGGCAAGCTCGGCCCCCGCGCGATCGCCACGATCTGGGCAATC
>CBJLQC010000469.1:0-2857 GCA_966424955.1 uncultured bacterium
GCTCCGAAATCGACGACCGGACGCACTTCCACGGACCCGCGATCGGCGCTCGGAATCTTCTCCGCCCACTTCAAGGCTTCATCCAGGTTGTCCACGTCGATCAGGTAGAAGCCACCCAGCTGCTCTTTGGTCTCCGCAAACGGCCCATCCGTGACGACGCGCTTGCCGTTCTTGACCCGCACCGTCGTAGCCGACGACGTCGGATGCAACGCCTCGCCTCCCGCCATGACGCCCGCCTGGCGCAGCTCGTCGGTGTAATCGAACCAGCGCTGCATCTCGCCCTCGTCCTGCGGTGCACTGGCTTCATTCTCATAGATCAGGATGACGTAACGCATACTTGCCTCCGTGGCGGGTGGTGACCGCGGCTCATCCGCGGCTGCACATTACCCTCGTACGAGGGGGCGCGAAATCTACATCGCCGGATTCTGCGCCAGATCCGCGCGATCCGTGGTCTCCGATGACGTTTGCCCGTCAGGAGTTTCCCTACAGCCGGCTCAGCCAATGGCCGATTGCCGGGGTGCCGGCCGGCGGGAATTTTGAACCATCGTTCAAAAATCGGGGGCCCGCATGCCGGCCGCGTCACGACGCCAAAGCTCCGAGCACGTGCAGCGCAAACATGAGAAGCGGCGCGCGGAGATTCTGCACGCGGCGCTCGCGGCGTTTCGCGAGCAGGGGTTCCACGCGACGTCGCTGGACGACATCGCGGTGCGCGTCGGGATCCGCAAGACCGCGCTCTACCATTACTTCGCCGACAAGGACGCGCTGCTGTACGAATGCCATCGGGAATCGCTGGCCGAGCTGGAGCGCATCATCGGCGCATCCGCCGAATGTTGCAGCGGCCCGGTCGAGCGTTTGCGTTATCTGTTACGCGAGCATGTGCGGATCATGACCGACACGCTGGAAGGCTCGCCGCTCGCGTTCGAAGTTCCGGCTCTTTCCACCAAGCGTCGCGCACAGATCGTGGCTGGTCGTGACCGCTATGAGCGCCTGCTGCGTGAGCTGGTGGCCGCGGGCATGGATGCCGGCGCGTTTCGGCCGGTCGATCCCAAGGTGGTCGTCTTTGCGATGCTCGGCTCGATCAACTGGATCGCGCGGTGGTACCGCCCGGACGGGCGTATGAAAGCGGACGAGCTGGGCAGCCAGTTCGCGGACTACCTCATCGGAGGACTGCAGTGAAGGCGCTGCGGCTGGTCGCGCCGGGCGCGCCGCTCGAGTTGCAGGATGTCGCGGTCACCGAGCCCGGTGCCGGCGAAGTCCTGGTGCGGGTGGCCGGCTGCGGCGTGTGTCATACCGACATCGGTTTCTGGCGCGACGGCGTGAAGACGCGGCATCCGCTGCCGCTCACGCTCGGTCACGAGATCAGCGGAACGGTGGCGGCAGTATCCGCGGGCCACGAGCCGCTGCTGGGCCGTGAAGTAATCGTGCCGGCGGTCATACCCTGCGGAACGTGCGATCTGTGCGAGCAGGGCCGCGGCAATATCTGCCGCGCGCAGGTCATGCCGGGCAACGACATGGATGGTGGCTTCGCGGAATTCGTGCGCGTGCCGGCGCGCGGACTGTGCGTCGTCGAAGATCGGGGCGGCTACGACCTCGCCGAATTGTCGGTTGTCGCGGATGCGGTGACCACACCCTACCAGGCGATTGTGCGCAGCGGCCTGCGGGCCGGTGAGCTGGCCGTTTTCGTGGGCGTCGGCGGCGTGGGCACCTACGGCGTGCAGATCGCGGCTGCGCTGGGCGCGCGTGTGATCGCCATCGACGTTGCCGCCGATCGTTTAGGCGTGATGGCCGGTCATGGCGCCGAACTGACCATCGACGCGTCGGCGCTGGACGGCAAAGCAATCAGGAAGCTGATTATTGCGACCGCCGCCGAGTGGGGTGTGCCCGCCCACAGCTGGAAGATCTTCGAGTGTTCCGGCAACCCGGCGGGCCAGGAGACGGCATTCTCGCTGCTCATGCCGGCGTCTACGCTGATGGTAATCGGCTTCACGCTGGCGCGCACCGAGCTGCGGCTCAGCAATCTCATGGCGCTGGATGCCACGGCGCAGGGCACGTGGGGCTGCAAGCCGGAGCTGTATCCCGAGGCGCTGCGTCTCATTACCACCAATGCCATAACGCTCGAGCCGTTCATCGAGCGCTTTGCGCTCGCCGATGCGGGCGCCGTGCTCGAGCGAGTGGCGCAACACGATGTCAAGCGGCGGGCCATTCTGGTGCCCGATGCCGTACCGCACTCAGTCATAGCCAAGACGCCACTCCCGACTACGTAACCGAGGAGCCCGCATGTTGAAGAATCATGCGCTGGTCGAGGATCCGATCTTCCGTCACATCAAGTACGAGCTGCGGCCCGTGCACGCGCCTGACGGCAGCGTGGTGGACGACTTGTACAACGCCTGGATCTTCCTCAACAACCCGGCGCAGCACAACAGCTACACTACCGATGCCGTGAAGGAGCTGATCATCGCGTTTCGCGAAGCGAGCATGAACCGCGGCGTGGTGGCGGTCGTTTTCAGCGCGGTGGGCGAGCGCGCATTCTGTACGGGCGGCAATACCAGGGAGTACGCCGAGTACTACGCCGGCAACCCGCAGGAATACAAGCAGTACATGCGGCTGTTCAACGACATGATCGATGCGATCCTGCGCTGTGACAAGCCGGTCATCAACCGGGTGAACGGCATGCGTGTCGCCGGCGGGCAGGAGATCGGCATGGCCTGCGATTTCACGATTGCCGGCGACCACTCGGTTTTCGGGCAGGCGGGCCCGCGCCACGGCTCCGCGCCGGACGGCGGCTCCACGGATTTCCTGCCGCTCTACGTGGGCTATGCCCATGCGGCCGAGAGCGCGGTGTTGTGCGAGATGTGGA
>CBJLQC010000470.1:0-2851 GCA_966424955.1 uncultured bacterium
TTCGGATTGGCCACGCCCGCCCAGGGACGCGCGGTGGCCGACCGCCTCGCGCGCGAGTTCCTGAAACCGGGCGGCTTCGTAACGACGCTCATTCGGTCCGGTCAGCAATGGGACGCGCCGAACGGCTGGCCGCCGCTCGTGTGGCTGGGCATCCAGGCTTCCTGCCGGTACGGCCGCCAGGACATAGCCTCGATCGCTACCGCCCGCTGGCTCGAGGTGAACCGCCAGACCTACCGCCGGACGGGCAAGATGATGGAGAAGTACGACGTCGAAGATCTGCACCGCAGCGCCGGGGGTGGCGAATACCCCGCGCAGGATGGATTCGGCTGGACCAACGGGGTCGCCCTCGCCTTGTCCGCCACCGGAACCACCTGCCGCGCCGCGGCGTAAACGGGCACCTAATTTGAATTTTCCGGAGGCTTCAGTTCCTCCCTGAGCCGGAGTACATGAGGCGCGACCGATTCAATGTTGCTGGTAATCTGGTTAATTGTCCTGATAGGCGGTGCGCTTTTGGCGGCCGCGGCCTTCTACGTCCATTGGCGGCTGCGCACGCCCAGGGCGCCGATGGATGACGATGAGGAAGGGTCAGGTGTTGCGCCCTTGCTCATAATGCCGCAAACGCGCCACAGCGCCCTCGGGGCGGTGCCGCCTGTGCCACGGTGGAAGCCGGCCGTCACCCAAACCGCAAAGAGTTATATTGCACCGCTTTCCGGCCTTGGCGTGGAGGGCGCCATACAGCTGTGGCCGGGACGGCTGGTGCCCGCAGAGGGCGGCAGCGACCAGGAGATCAGGTTCATCCGCACGCCTGGTGTCAACCGGTTTACCTTCGGCCGGAGCGCGGGTCCGGCGGCCACGCACATCCAGTTGTTGGCGCCGACGGCGAGTCGCATGCACGCTTACATGATCGTGCAGGACGGCCGCTGGCGGATCGGCAACATGTCGACCACGAACGCGGTGGTGGTGAATGGGGTAGCGCTGGACTCGGCCGATGCCGAGCGTTGGCTGGAGGATGGCGATCGCATAGAAATGGGCGAACTCGCGTTGATATTTCGGGAGCGCTGACGTGGAGGGCATGCGCACATCGGCAGGCTGGCGCAGTATCGCGGGGCGGCGCGCGGCGAACCAGGACGCGCTGGTTGCCCGGACGCTGTCGGACGGCCGTGAGCTGATGGCGATCGCGGATGGCATGGGTGGCCATCAGGGTGGTGAGGTTGCGAGTCGGCAGGCTTTGGAGAAGTTGGTGGCCAGTCTGGAAGCGGGCCGTTCGCTGCGCGACGCCATGACGGATGCGAACGCCGCCGTTTACGCGGCAGCGCAGCAGAATGCGGCGTGGACCGGCATGGGCACTACGCTGGTTGCCATGTTGCGGTCAGGCGATAGCTATCATGTGGCGAACGTTGGAGACAGCCGCGCGTACTGTGTGACCGACGCTGGGGTGCGCCAGCTTACCAACGATCATTCCTTTCTGGCCGAAGCGCTGCGCGCCGGCCGGATGTCGGCGGCCGAGGCTCGCCGCTCGCGCTGGCGTAACGCGCTGACACGCGCCATCGGCACCGACCCCGAAGTTGAAATCGACATCTTCGGTCCGATTCAAGTGCGTGAGCGCCACACGATCGTGCTGTGCAGCGATGGGCTGCATGGGAGTGTCAGCGACGAGTGGATGCTGAGTCGTGTGCGGGAGCACCGCGATGCGCAGACGGTCGCGGCGGACCTGGTCGAGCAGGCGTTTCGGAACGGCAGCAAGGACAACATCACCGTGGCGGTGCTCAGCCTGGAGCCCAGCGTCAGCCCACTGGTAGTCGATGCGCCGGGGGTGCCGCACATCGCTACGCCCTTCAAACTGATATATGAGCCGGAGCGGACGCGGAAGTCCTTCCTGCGACGGCTTCTGACATTGTTTACGTAGAGCGAGAGCTGCACCATGAATCGACCTGAGCCGTCCGAGGCCGCGCGGCTGCGCGAGCTGGACGCGGAGTATCAGATCCTCGGGGAGCTGGGCCGGGGTGGTACATCCGTGGTCTATCGCGCGCGCGAGCGCGAGCTGGGACGCGAAGTCGCCATCAAGGTCGTGCGCGCCACGCATGTCGATGACAAGGAAGTAGCCGCCCGCCTGGCCCGCGAAGCCAGGCTGGTCGCGGCGCTGCGCCACCCCAATATCGTTCCGCTCCTGGGCGTGCGGCGGCTTTCGGACGGTCTCGCGCTGATCATGCAGTACGTGCCGGGGCGCACGCTCCGGCGAGCCATCCGCGAGCAGGGCCGGATGCCGATTGCGCTGGTCGAGCACGTGCTGCGACAACTGGCGGGCGCACTGGACTATGCGCACAAGCGGCATGGCATCGTGCACCGCGACATCAAACCCGAAAACATCTACCTGGACGAGGATCTCGGACACGTGCTCCTGGCCGACTTCGGCATCGCGCGTTCGACCGAGAGTGAGTCCACGCTTACCCTGGCCGGCACCGCGCTGGGCACACCAGCCTATATGTCGCCGGAACAGATCGACGGTGACCGGCTGGATGGCCGCAGCGATTTGTACAGCCTGGGGTTGGTCGCGTATGAGATGCTGACGGGCCGACAGCCGTGGGCGGGACAAAACCTGTATACCATTATCTACAAGCAGAAGCACGAAGAGCTGCCGCACATTTCGGAGTTCCGCACCGACGTCCCGCACTATCTGCTGAACGCGCTGGACAGCCTGCTGCGCAAGAGCGCGGCGGAGCGCTGCGCCGATGGCGTTCAATTGCTGGCTCTGTTGTCGGGAGCCGCGCCGGCGCCGATCAATTTCGCAGCGTCTGGCCCGGCGCAGCCGGTGGAGGGGCGCAGAGCTCGGGGATGGCGCAGCAATTCTCAC
>CBJLQC010000471.1:0-2841 GCA_966424955.1 uncultured bacterium
CCTCGGCCGCGCCATAGGCAACGAAATGCTTGGCGGTGGCCAGCATGGTGCTGGTTGCTCGCAGATCGGTGCCCTGGAAGCCACGCACGCGGGCGGCCGCCAGCTGCGCACCCAGGTAAGGATCCTCGCCTGCGCCCTCCACGATGCGTCCCCAGCGCGGATCGCGCGCGATATCGACCATCGGCGCGTAGGTCCAGGTCAAGCCGTGCGCAGTCGCTTCCGTGGCCGCCAGGCGGGCGGATCGTTCAACCAGCTCGGGGTCCCAGCTGCTGGCTTCGGCGATCGGTACCGGGAAGATCGTGCGAAAGCCGTGAATCACGTCATGCGCCAGTAGTAGCGGGATGCCCATGCGTGATTGCTCTACGGCGGCGCGCTGCGCTGCGCGCGTCAGACGAGCGCCGAAGACGCCGAGCAGTGAGCCAACGCGCCCCGCGCGGATGTTCGCCAGAATCGAATCCGGCAGGTTGGGGCCCTGCTCATCCCAACCGCCCGTCAGCTGATTGAGCTGCCCGGCTTTTTCCTCCAGCGTCATGCGCGCCAGCACCGAATCGACAAAAGCCGTCTCGGCGGCGCGCTGGCCGAGCACCGGCGCAACGGCGCAGCTGACGAACACCGCGAGCAGAACGCATTGACGCATCATGTCGCTACCCGTGCACCGGTTGCTGCATCGAAGTAGTGCAGCCGGCTGAGATCGACGGCGAAGTGTATCTCTTCATCGACGGCGGATATCGGCTGTGGTGCGATGCGGGCCACAATGTCCGCCGTACCGGCGTGGGTATACAGCAGCGTCTCATGGCCCATGGGTTCGATGACATCGATGCGACTGGTGATCTGCGCCGCATGACCCGGCATATACGGACCCGCGGCATGATAGATGTGCTCGGGACGCAGTCCCAGCACGAGCTCGCGATCGCGTGGGACGCCCGGCGCGTTGCCCACGTCCATCTGGAAGCCGTCACTCGCAAATACGGCGGTGCCGCCCGCCTCGCGGACGCGGCCCCGCCACATGTTCATGGCCGGGCTACCGATGAAACCCGCCACGAACTGGTTGGCCGGCCGCGCATAAAGCTCGAGTGGCGTCCCGATCTGCTGGATGTGCCCGGCATTCATGACTACGATGCGATCGCCCATCGTCATCGCTTCGACCTGGTCGTGGGTCACGTAGATCATGGTCGCGCTCAGCTGCGCGTGCAGCCGCGAAATCTCCTTGCGCATCTGCACGCGCAGTTTCGCATCCAGGTTGGAAAGCGGCTCGTCGAACAGGAACGCTTGCGGCTGGCGCACGATGGCTCGTCCGACGGCCACGCGCTGGCGCTGTCCGCCTGACAGCTGGCGCGGCTTGCGATCCAGCATCTCTTCGATCGAGAGAATGGCGGCGGCCTCGCGGACGCGCCGCTCGATCTCGGGGCGCGCCACGTTGCGCAGCTTCAAAGCGAAGGCCATGTTCTCGTAAACGGTCATGTGCGGATACAGCGCGTAGTTCTGGAAGACCATCGCAATGTCGCGCTGGTTGGCCGGCAGCTGATTGACCACGCGCTCACCGATCGACAGCGTGCCGCGAGTCACCGACTCCAGGCCCGCGATCATGCGCAGCGTGGTGCTCTTGCCGCAGCCGGACGGACCGACGAGGACCAGGAATTCGCCGTGCGCCACCTCGAAGGTCGCGTCGGCCACGGCTACAAAGCCGTTGTCATAAACCTTTGCCACGTTCTGCAGTCTGACACTTGCCATGAATGGTTTTCCCGCCGGTTTTGTCTGGGGTGCTTCTACATCAGCGTATCAGATCGAGGGCGCGCCGCTCGCGGACGGCGCGGGCCCTTCGATGTGGCACCGCTTTACGCATCAGCCTGGTCGCACGAAGCTGGGCCATACCGGTGACATCGCTTGCGATCACTACCATCGGTACCGCGCGGACGTCGGACTCATGCGCGAGCTGGGCATCGACAGCTACCGCTTCAGTATCTCGTGGAGCCGTGTGCTGCCGGACGGCCGTGGTGCGCGCAACGCGCCAGGCCTCGACTTCTACGCGCGACTCGTCGATGCGCTGCTGGCGCACGACATCAAGCCCAACGTGACGCTCTACCACTGGGACCTGCCCGCCGCGCTGGACGAGCGCGGCGGCTGGCTGAACGCCGACAGCGCCGGCTGGTTCGCGGACTATGCCACGCTCATGTATCGCACGCTGGGCGATCGGGTCCCGCTCTGGTCGACGCTCAATGAGCCGTGGGTCGTCGTCGATGCCGGCTACGTGCACGGCGTGCACGCCCCCGGCTTGCGTGACGCGCGCCACGGCCCGCTCGCTGCGCACAACCTGCTGCGCGCGCACGGACTGGCAGTGCAGGCGTTTCGCGCCGAGCTGCGCCAACAAATCGGCATCGTGGTCAACCTCGAACCCAAAGACGCGGCCTCCGAAGATCCGGCTGATCTCGCGGCCACCCAGCGGGCCGACGCGTACTGGAACCGCCAATATCTCGATCCCGTGTTCTTCGGCAGCTATCCGGAAGAGCTGCGCGACATCTATGGGTCCGCCTGGCCGGAGTTCCCGCCCAGCGACCTCGCGCTCATCCGTCAGCCGCTGGACTTCGTTGGCATCAATTACTACAAGCGCGGCGTCGTGCGGGACGATCCGGCAGCCGTTCCGGCACGGGACGGCTACGTACGCCAGCTGCACCATCCGCATACCGAGCTGGACTGGGAAATCTATCCTCCGGGCCTCACCCGAATCCTGCAATGGGTGCGTGACCGCTATGGCGACATCGCGCTTTACGTCACCGAAAATGGCGCGGCCTTCGCCGATCCGCCCGCTCCCGTGAACGGCCGTGTGCACGATCCCCAGCGCGT
>CBJLQC010000472.1:0-2833 GCA_966424955.1 uncultured bacterium
TTCCCTCTCGGCTGGCGGCGTAGTCGGCGAATGTCTCCTTGAACAGGTCCGCAGACAGCCCGACGGTGCGGAATTTCATGCCCTTGAAGTCTTCGGCGCCCTTGATCTCTTTCTTGAACCAGCCGAGCGGCTGACACGGCATCGGGAAGTAGAGGAAGCCGACCGCGCTAGATGAGTGCGCTCGCGCTGCTGGCGCTCTTCGTGGTCGGGCTGCTGGTCGGATTCGCGGCCGGCCTGATCGGAATTGGAGGAGGGGTACTGATCGTACCCTTCCTCTATTTCTTTTACGCCCGCCCGGATTGGGCGGGATTCCTGTTGCCGGACGCGCTGCATGTGGCGGTCGCGCACGCAACCAGCTTGTTCGTCATCGTGCCGACTGCGGTCGGCGGCACTTTCAGTTACCATCGCGCGCAGCTCATCGAGTGGCGCGTGGCTCTGCCGGTTGCCATCGCCTCGTTGATCGGCGGCGCGATCGGCGCGCAAGCCGCCATCCTGCTGCCGGCTGCCGTGCTCAAGTTCGCGTTCGGCGTTTTCCTCCTGTTTTCCGGTGTGCAGCTGGTTACCGGCCGCAGCCGCGCGTCCGAGCGGCCCATCAATACGAACCCGGTCGCGACGACCGTCACCGGTCTCATGGTGGGCACGCTCTCCGGCATGATGGGTGTGGGTGGCGGCATTCTCGCGCTGCCCCTGCTGATCTACCTGTTGCACGTGGAGATGCGACGCGCGGCCGCCACGTCGCTCGCGATCATAGGCTTCGCCGGGCTGGCCGGTGCCATCACCTACGCAATCAGCGGCGCGGGTGTGCCGGGCCGGGCGCCGTTCAGTCTCGGCTATATCCACCTTGCTGCCGCGCTTCCCATCCTGATCGGCTCGCTGATATCCGTGCACTGGGGAACACGCGTGAATCAGCGCACGAACATCCGGGTGCTCCGCTACATCTTCGCGGCCGTATTCGTGGTGCTCGGCAGCAAGTTCATCTTCGATAACGTCCGACTCATCTTCTAATGGCGCTCGACCGACTGCTGGTCTTTGCCAAGGCGCCCGTGGCAGGGCGCGTGAAAACGCGCTTGACGCCGCCGCTCCCACCCGACGAAGCGGCCGAGCTGTACGAGGCCTGCCTGCGTGATGTGTTTGCTCTGTGCGCACGTGAGCGCGCGCGGGTCGAGCTGTGGTACCATGACGAGGGTAGCGCGGCGCAATATTTTGCGAACGAGTTCCCGCTGCTGGTCCGGCCGCAGAGCCAGGGTGACCTGGGCGCGAAAATGCGCGACGCGTTTGCGCGCAGCTACGCCGACGGCGCGCAACGCGTCATCATCATCGGCTCGGACGTGCCGACGCTGCCTGAAGCCGTATTGAACGCAGCTATCGATGGCCTGCGGGATGCGGAAATGGTTATCGGTCCGACGCTGGATGGCGGTTACTACCTGATCGGTTTCACGGTGGATGCCTGGTCGCGCGCGACGGAATTGTTTCAGGACATGCCGTGGTCCTCCCAGACGGTCTTCCGCAGCACCGTCGACCTGGCGGCGCGGCAGGGACTGGACATGCGCGTGCTGCCCGGATGGTACGACGTCGATACCGTGGACGATGTGCGCCAGGCCCTCCTCGACGCACCACCGGACTCGCACCTCGCCCGCTGGGCCGCACGTCCGGAAGCGCAGCAGTTCATCAACCCGGAATGACACGCACGCGGCCGCCGCTGCCGCCCGCGCTGGTGTTGCTCGTCGCCGTCCTGGCCATGAGCTGGGCCGGGCCCCTCGTCAAATTCGCCTCGGCACCGGCGCCGGTTGTCTCGGCCTGGCGGCTCACGTACTCTGTCGCGCTCATTGCCGTGGTGCTGGTGCTGCGGCGCTCCGGCCGGGCGGCCTTTCGACTCGATAGCCGGCAATGGCTGCTGGCCGGTGTCGCGGGCGTGCTGCTGGCGGCGCATTTCTGGAGTTGGATCGCTTCGCTGCGCTACACGACCGTGGCCAGCTCGGTCGTGCTGGTTTCCATGCAGCCGATCTTCGTCGCGAGTATGTCGGCGCTGCTGCTGCACGAGCGAGCCACCCGCCGGCAATGGCTGGGCATCGCGCTGGGTTGTGCGGGCGCGGTCATCATCGGCGTCAGTGATGCCACGGGGCTGGCAACCTCGGGCAAAGCGCTGCTCGGCGACGGGCTGGCGCTGCTCGGCGCGGTGCTCGTGTCCGGCTATTACGTAATCGGGCGCGAGCTGCGGCAGCAGCTCGACCTCTGGGTCTATATCGGCGTCGTGTATGGCATCGCTGCGGCTGTCATGCTGCTGATCGTAGCCGTCGATCCCGGAACCGCGCTGACCGGGTATCCGCCACGCGACTGGTGGATCTTCGCGGCGCTGGCCGCGGGGCCGATGATGCTCGGGCACACGGGCGTGAATTACGCGCTGCGCTACGTGCCGGCTTACGTGGCCAACCTGGCGATCATGGGGGAGCCCATCGGCGCCACGCTGATCGCCTGGATGCTGCCCGCGCTGCGCGAAGTGCCGAGCGCAGGTATGCTGGTAGGCGCGGTACTGATTCTGACTGGAATCCTGCTGGGGAGCGCATGGCGGAAGCCTTCATAGAAGTCCGGCGTGCCGAGCTCGTCGAGTCGTTGCACCGCGTGCACATCGCGGTCGTCGATGGCGACGGGCGGCTGCGCGCACATGCCGGGGATCCGGCGTTCGTCGCTTTTGCACGCTCCGCCATCAAGCCGATGCAGGCCGTGCCGCTCATCGAGGATGGCGTGGTCGAGCGATTCGGGTTCACCGAAGCGGAACTGGCTTTGTGCTGCGCATCGCACAGCGGCGAAGCCCGCCATGTCGATGCCGTGCAGG
>CBJLQC010000473.1:0-2832 GCA_966424955.1 uncultured bacterium
CAGCTCTTGACCTCCTCACCATTCACCAGCATGCGCACTTTGTCGCCGACCGCTTCGATGCTCAACGTGTTGGTCGCTTTGCCGCTGGCATCCTGCTTGGCCAGTTTCGGATGCTCCGTCCAATCCTGGATGGTGTGAACTTCGGCGCCGGCGCGATGCTTGACCGCGTATTTGCCGTCGCCGCGCACGATCAGGTAGCCGTAGTCGAGATTGTCCTTATCCAGATTGCGACCGCCTACGAACAGGCCGTACGCCTCGGGGTGGGTGGGCGCCTTCGTCTGCGTGAAGGTGGCCGTCACCCGGAAATCGCCCTTCATGGTTTCGGCCGGATTGAAGTAGATCGCGGCCGGGCCGGACGTGAAGTGGAAGCCGTCGCCCATCACCGCGAACTTGGGCTGAGCCGTCGGATTGGCGCGATCCAGCCGCAGCGTCCAACCCTCGGGCAGGGCAGGAGCCGCCGCCTTTTCCTGCGCCAGCGCCGGCGCGGCGCTCAACAACGTCAAAGCCAGTACATACTGCAAACGCATAGGACCTCCGGAGGAATTAAAGGCGTACGATCAGGTGAATATAGCGGCTCCCCGCGCAATGCAAGACGCGCGTGACGAGGCCCGCGTCACGCCGGATGGGATACCGCCAATTCGCTGTGCAGCAACCGCTGCGCGGGCTGGGCGCTGGTGCTGGGCGGAAGGGTGAGCGTGAAGGTGCTCCCGCTGTTGGGTTCTGATGCGACCGTGAGTGTGCCGCCCAGCAGCTCGGCCAGGCGCCGCGAGATGGGCAAACCCAGCCCGGTGCCCTCCTGGTTCTTGAGCTTGCCGAGCTGTACGAACTCGTCGAAGATCTTGCGCTGGTCTTCCTTGGGGATGCCGTCGCCCTGATCGCGCACCGAGATGCGCACGCCACCATTCGATGCCGCGGCCGTGCGCACGGTGATGGGCTGGCCGGCGCCGAACTTGATGGCGTTGGACAGCAGGTTGAGCACGATCTGCCGCAGCCGCCGCGGGTCGGTCGTGATGTTGACCGGCTTGCCCTCGTGGTGCAGCGTCAGCTCCGAGCCGCGCTCCTGCGCCAGCGGCCGCACGGTCACGAAGAGGTCCTCGATCAACGTCGGCACTACCACGGATTCCATCTGCAATTCGATCTTGCCGGCCTCGATCTTCGACAGGTCGAGGATGTCGTTGACCAGCTCGAGCAAATGTTTGGCAGCCCGGTGCGTGCGCTCGATGCCGCGCAGCTGGCTCTCGTTCAGCTCGCCGTAAATGCTGTCGAGCAGGAGCGAGCTGTATCCCAGAATCGCGTTGATGGGGGTGCGCAGCTCGTGACTCATGGATGCGTAGAACCGGCTGCGCGCGCCGATCGCGCGCTCCAGCTCGCGCTGCCGCTCGTTCAGCTCGTCGTTGACCGCCTTCAGCTCCGTCGTGGCGGCGGCCAGCTGCTCCGCCTGCGTCTTGAGTGCGCGCTCCGACTGCACGCGCTCGGTGATGTCGCGGCCGATCAGCGTGAACACCGCGTCGTCACGAAGACGCAGGAACGACAGCGTGCACTCGAACGGGAATTCCTCGCCGTTGCTGCGCAGCGCAATAAAGGTGGACGGCTGGGTCGGGTCGTGCCGTCCGGGTGCCGCCGTTTGCGCCACCAGCCGCGCGAAAGAGGTGCGCGCGCTGGGATGCAGCAGCTCGAGCACCGAGCAGTCGAGCATGCGCGCGGATTCCTGCAGAAACATCTTCTCGGCGCCCGCATTGAACAGGGTGATGCGGTTTTCGTCGTCGAACGTGACGATGGCCTCGGTCGCCCAGGCGATGACTTCCGAGAAGCGGGCGCGCGCTTCAATGCGCTCGAGCGTGTGCTGATGCGCCAGCTCGCGCTCGGCGGCGGCGCGCAGCCGCCGTTCCTGCTCGCGTATCTGTTGATTCTTCAGGTGCAGCTCGACGAAGACCGACACCTTCGAGCGCAGCACCTCCGGCTGCAGCGGCTTGGTCATGTAATCGACCGCGCCCACCTCGTAGCCGCGGAAGACGTACTGGTCTTCCTTGCTGATCGCCGTGAGGAAGATCACGGGGATGTATTTGGTACGCTCGCGCGACTTGATGACCTCCACCGTCTCGAACCCGTTCATGCCCGGCATCTGCACGTCCAGGAGGATGACCGCGACTTCCTTCCGGAGCAGGATGCGCAGGGCTTCCGGTCCCGAGGTCGCGCGGATCAGCTCGTGGCCGAGCGGCTCCAGGATGGCCTCGAGCGCCAGCAGGTTCTCGGGTCGATCGTCGACGATCAAAATGGAAGCGCGCGGCGTACCCATCAGTGCGGGCCCATCACTTTCTGCCGAGGCGGCGCGGCCAGGCGGGCCAGCTCCTGCGCGATCTGGGCGAGCGTGAGCACGCGCGCCTGCGGTACCGCCTGGCGCGCGAACTTCGGCATCGCCTCGACTTCGGCGGTAGCCGGATCCTGGACGAAGGCAGGGCCGCCGCGCCGCACGATGTTGCGCAGCCCGCGCGAGCCATCGCGGTTCGCGCCGGTCAGGATCACGCCGATGACGCCGGCGCCGTACGCATCGGCGGCCGAATCGAAAAAGACATCGATCGAGGGCCGGCTGTACAGGACTTCTTCCTCGACAGAGAGCGCGAACGCCCCGCCGTCCACCAGCAGATGGTAGTCGGGCGGCGCGATGTAGACGTGGCCGCGCTCCAGGGGCTGCTTGTCTTCCACTTCACTGACCGGCAGCCTGGTGCAGTCCTGGAGCAGCCCGGCCAGCAGCTCGGACTCGCGGGCACGGTGCTGCACGAGCGCGATCGGAATGTCGAAGTCGTCGGGAAGCGCGCGCAGCAGGTCGCACAC
>CBJLQC010000474.1:0-2830 GCA_966424955.1 uncultured bacterium
ATCGCTGGCGATCGCGGTCTGCTCGATGACCGCGCCGTAGCCGCTGGCAAACGCGCGCGTGCCGACCGAGCGCTTCCACTCCTGGTCGGCCAGCTCGTACGCCGTGCGCTCCAGCGTGAAGCCCAGCGGACTCTCCGCTTTGACCAGATGGCCGTCTTCGTCGATCCAGTTGCCGACCGTGATGCTGCCGAAGCGCTGCTCGATGCGCCAGACGGGAACGGTGTCATACACAGCGGCCACGAACTGCCTGCGCGACGCATCCCAGCGCGCGCTGTCCGGCACGATCAGCGTGTCACGCGCCGTGATGCTGAGCTGCGATTCGCGGTCGGACATGGTCGAGGGATCGAATACACGCACCGTGAACGTCCGGCCAACCTCGAGCTGCCCGCCTGCTGCGAGACGCAGCGGCACGGCCGCGTCCAGCATGGGCAGCTGGCCAGATCGAAGGGTGGTCTTCTGCAGGTCGCCGCCGGCCTGCGTTTCCAGCGCGAGGGTGGAATCCGGCTGCACGGTCCCCACCACGCGGAACCTGCCGATCTCCGAGTTCAGCTCGAAGGCGAAATGCTCCAGCTCGAGGGCCAGCCCCAGGTCGATGCGCGTCGTGGCCATCGCGCGATGCACGGTATCGAGCGCCGGCACGTCGAGGATGATGTTGTCTTCGAAGATGTAGCCGGTGGCGAGCGTGTCGAAGCGCGTGCGCGCAAAGCCGATTGCTGCATCCTTCATGCGCACGACGTAATAATATGAGCCGGGCGCCAGCCCGCGCGCGCCCTGGGCAAGCACCATGGATGCCGGCTTGAAGTATTCGCGCCTGATGTGCCAGCCCACGATGACCGACCACGCGAGCAGGATCGCCACGCCTGCCGCGCGGCGTCTGGATACCATCATGATTTGAAAATTACCCGTCCTGATTCCCGGAGGTCGTTTCAGGGAACACGGGGAGATACGGCAAGTCGTAGCGGGCGAGCTCATTCCGGAAAACCTCGAGCTCGTAGGCTGAATCTACTACAATCGAGACGGTCGCGGGACTGGCCGCGCCGCGCATGTGCTCGAGCAGCACCGGAATCATCACCGCGGCGGCCTCCTCCGCGTCCAGATTCCCGGCGCCCGTGCCCAGGGGCGGCACAGCCAGGCTCTCGATACCCCACTCCACGCACCGCCGTAGCGCATTTTGCAGCGCCCGGTGAACCGTGCTCTCGCTGGCCTGCTCATCGAGCGAGCGCACGATGGCGTGCACGATGAAATCAGCATTGAGCTGGCCCGCGCTGGTGAGCACCGCGGAGCCGACCGGCAGCTCGCCCAGCTTCTCGCATTGCTCGATGAGGTCCGGGCCGGCCGCGATCTCGATGCGGCGCGCCGCGGAAGAAACCGCATCCCATTCCGCGGAAACGGGTCGCAGGATGCCGGAAGCGCGCAGGTTCGCGATGTCGCCCTGCACGACTTCGATCATGGACCGGCTACTTCGCGGGACTTGCGGAACATCTGCTGCGCCTCCTGGCGCAGGTTCTTGCGATCGTACAACAAACCCATCGTGTAGTACGCCCGCGCATTGCCCGGCTGCAGCTGCACCGCGCGCTCCAGCATCTCGATCGCTTCGTCCACCCGCTGCAGATGGTTGAGCGCCTCACCGCGATAGAAGTACGCCGAACCATGATCCGCATCCAGCTCGATGGCGCGCTTCAGCTCCGTCTCGGCTTGCGCGTAGCGGCCGCGCTTGAAGTGCATGATGCCGAGGTGCGCGTATACGTCCGCGCGCGAGGGATCGAGCCGTTGGGCGTGCTTCAGCTCGCGCTCGGCCTGATCGAAACGGCTCAACGAAGTAAGCACACCGCCGATATTCAGGAGCACAGCCACGCTGTTCGGCGCGACCGAGCGCGCGGCGTCGAACTGCTCGAGAGCCTGGATGTAGTCGCCGCGCTTCTCGTATAGGCAGCCCAGGTTGTTGCGGACCCGCACATCGTTGGGCGCGGCGCGCAGCAGCTCGCGGTACAGCTCGATGGCACGATCGTGATCGCCGTCGCGCTCGTACATGCGCGCCTCGTGGAAACGCCGGTCAAAAACGGGATCTGCCGCTGCCGCCAAAGGCGCAGTGAAATCGAGCGGCTGCGGCGGCTGCGTGTCCGGCGGCTGAGCTGCGCTGCCCTCCTCGACCAGCGCCTGCACGGGCGCGCGTTTCCGAATGTCTTTTCTACGCGTCATTCTTCCATATCCTGCGGAGACAGCACGCTCTCACGCACCCACTGAATATAGGCTTCGTAGCCGACGGTAACTGGAAGGAAAAGGACTTCTGGTACTTCGTATGGGTGTAACTCGCGGACGCGCGCCACGACCCGCGCAGCCAGCGGCTCAGTGGTCTTCATTATAACGAGTACCTCGTCGTCCCGCGCTACCGCACCCTGCCAGCGATAAATCGATGAAACCGCCACCGAAATATTACCGCACGCGATAAGCCGTTCCTGTACAAGCTGATCGACGATTTTCTCCGCGCGGACGCGGTCCGGCGCCGTCATCAAACCGACCAGGACGCCCTGGCTCATTCGCCGGCGTGCGGGCGTTCGTTTTCCGCGTAAGCACGTTCGATCTGCGCGCGAAAATGCTCTTCCACGATGCGTCGCCGCACGCTCAGCTTGGGCGTGATCTCGCCCTGGTTCAAGTCGAATTCACGTTCCAGCAGAATGACCTTTTTCGGAGTCTCGAAGCGCGCCAGGTCGCTCAGCTTGCGCAGCACTTCCTCCTGATACAACCCCTGCACCTCGGGCAACGCGATCAGCTCGGCGCGCGAGTTCCATTTCAGCTGATGTCTGTTCGCCCAGCGCTCCAGCAGCTCGAA
>CBJLQC010000475.1:0-2789 GCA_966424955.1 uncultured bacterium
CCACCAGTTCCGAGGCCAGCCGGGGCAGCCAGCGTGCCTTGAGGTCCTCCGAGCCGTAGCGCAGGATGCAATTGTTGACCAGGGTATTCTGTACGTCCACCAGCACGCCGACACTGGGATCGACGCGCGACAGCTCTTCCACGACCAGGACGGCCGTGAAAAAGGAGGACCCGGCGCCCCCCCATTTCTCCGGCACCTCGATGCCCATGAGCCCCAGCTCGAACAGCTCGGGCACCAGATCCGGATCGATGCGGGCATCCTCGTCCATGCGCGCGACGCGCGACGCAATGGCGTCCTGCGCGAACTGACGGACGGTCTCCCGGAACATCTGCTCTTCTTCGGTCAGCAGCGTCAGCGGCTGCGGTGCGGTCTCAGGAAGCAGTACAGCCATTCGGTCCCTCGAAATCGATTTTTGCGGTATTTGTACAGCATGGGAAAGGTATGGCGGGAGCGCACGGGCGGCCAGCCGAGGAGGCTGAAAAAACGAACGCCGCCGGGCTTGCCCGGCGGCGTTCCAACTGCTCACTCCGCAACCCGACGCGATGCGATCGGCATCTCGCCGTGCGGGGACACAAACTTCGATTCCGAACTGCGGCTTAGAGGCCGATCCGGCGATCGCTTGCCCGTGTCGGGTTACGGAAACAACTCGAACTAGACAAGGATCACCTCCTATCGATGAGTGAAAAACAAGGGCGTGGTCACCAGCGGGCTCCTATGATGAGTCGTTGCTTGGCCCACGGTCCAGCCGTCCATGTCACCTCGGACAGTCCGGCCGGCCCACGTTCACGCACACGCGCATGAACGTTATCACAATACCTAAAAACGCCGCTCCGGTTCCGCAACAGTTTTGTGGGCGCTCGACTGCGCAATTGTCGCGGCTTGTCGAAATCGGCGTTGAACTCTAACGTGCGTCATGTCTGTGGAAAGCTATGACGACTTCGTGCAGCTCATCCGCCGCGTGCGCCACGACGCCAACAACCCGCTCACGGCAGCCCTGGGTCACGTCCAGCTGCTGCTCGACGATCCGGCCGTCACCGATCCGGAAGTCGTTGCGAGCCTCAAGGTCGTGGAGAGCGAGCTGCATCGCCTCATCGATATTCTGCGCGAGCTGAACAAGATCAATGTGTAACGGGTTCGCCGACATGGCGTCGCCTTGCGGCCTTCCCGCGCATGGCCTATATCAACCCGCTCAACAAGGGAGGGGTTGAATGGCCAATGTTCCCGCGGATCTGCTCTACACCGAAGAGCACGAGTATTTGAAACAGGCCGGCGAAGCCGGCGTGTATTTCGTAGGCATCACCGACTACGCGCAGGGCGAGCTGGGTGACATTGTCTTCGTCGAGCTGCCGGACGTAGGCGCGCAGTTCGGCAAGCACGATGTGTTCGGGACGGTAGAAGCCGTCAAAGCCGTGAGCGATCTCTACTGTCCGGTCGGCGGCGAGATCGTCGAAGTCAACAGCGCGCTGAGCAGCGATCCATCGGTCGTCAACAGCGACCCGTATGGCGGCGGCTGGATGATCAAGCTCCGCGTGAATGATGAGGCCGAGCTCAAGCAGCTGCTGAGCGGCGCCCAGTACGAATCCCACATCGAGCAATAAGCGTTCATGAACCGGTTGACCTTTCACGGACACTCGGCATTCGAGCTGGTCACGTCGAAGGGGACGCGCATCATGTTCGACCCGTGGCTGGACCAGAACCCGAAAGCCGACATCAAGACGGCGGCCGTGGAGCAGCTCGACTTCATCATGGTCTCCCACGGGCACGGCGATCACTTCAGTGATGTCATCAAACTGGCCCGGCAAACCGATGCGACCGTGCTGGCCACCTTCGAGCTGGTTACCCTCTGCCAGGCCAACGGCGTGAAAAACGCGCACGGCATGAGCATCGGCGGCGGCTACCGTTTCCCGTTCGGTTACGCCAAGCTGACCCCGGCGCTGCACGGCACCGGCATTGATGGCCTGCCCGCGGGCGGCGGGCCCGGTGTCTACTCGACCATGCCGAACGGCTGGTGGGTCGATCTCGGCGATGCCCGCGTTTACCACGCCGGCGACACCGCGCTGCTCACCGACATGCAGCTGCTGGCAGGCAAAGTCGACGTGGCCATGCTGCCGATCGGTGACAACTTCACCATGGGGCCAGAGGACGCCGCGCGCGCCGTCGAGTTCATCAAGCCGCGCGTGGTCATCCCGATGCATTACAACACGTTCGACGTCATCAAGCAGGATCCGCAGGAATTCAGGAAGCTGGTGGGTAGTCGTGCCGAAGTCATCATCCTCGATCCGGGTCAGTCCTTCGAGTTTTGAATTACTGACCGACGACGTCGCGGCTCCGCGTACGGGCGCCTGGAACATGGCGCTCGACCACGCGTTGCTCGAGTCGGTGCAGAACCATCCGCGGGCTGTGCTCCGGTTGTACCGGTGGCAGCCCGCGTGTCTTTCCTTCGGCCGCCACCAGCCGGCACGCGACCATTACGATGCGGCGGCCGCGCAGCGCCTGGGCATCGACATCGTCCGGCGGCCGACCGGCGGCATGGCCGTGCTGCATGATGATGAGCTGACGTACGCCGTCGTGGCGCCGCTCGATCTGCTGGGCGGACCCCGCGCGAGCTACCACGCGATCAACGCGGCGCTGGTGGCCGGGCTGCAGCAGCTCGGCGCGCCCGCCCAGCTGGCACCCGGCAGCAAGCGCAGCGCATTCGGGTCCATGCACCCGTGCTTCGCCGAGCCGGCCGCCGGCGAAGTGGTGGTCGGCGCGCAGAAGCTGGTTGGCAGCGCGCAGCGCTGCGAGAA
>CBJLQC010000476.1:0-2782 GCA_966424955.1 uncultured bacterium
CGAGATCTCCTGCAAGTACGATCGGAGTGCCGTAGCCGGGATGTTCGGCCATGCCGGTCTCGAGCTGGTCGAATGGGCCGAGGACGCGAACCGCCTGTTTGCGCTGGTGCTGGCCGCGCCGGCCGCTGCGCGTGCGGAAAAACCATCAAACAGGGAGATCAGCATGGCAGCGCAATGCGAACACGTCGGCGAAATTCGAGATGTACAGCCCGGCACGCCGGAAGGCTGCGAAGAGTGTCTCGCTATCGGAAGCGACTGGGTACACCTGCGCCTCTGCCTGACCTGCGGTCACGTCGGCTGCTGCGACAATTCGCCCAATCGCCACGCGACCAAACACTATCACAAGACCAGACATCCGATCATCAAGAGCTTCGAGCGCGGTGAAGACTGGGGCTGGTGCTACGTAGACGAGCTGTTCATGGAGCCGGCACCGGAGGCACGTTCGTGAGGCGAGCATGAGCTGGCAGCCGCTGCCGCTGAGCGCCTGGCAGGATACCATGGTCGGGCTGCAGCTGCGCACCCAGATACTGGGCAAGACACGCCTTGCGCTCGCCCATCCCGTCAACCACTGGTGGCACACCACGCTGTACGTCACGCCGCACGGCATGACCACCGCGGTCATGCCGCACGCCAACGGTCCGCTCGAGATCGAGCTGAACTTCTTCGATCATCAGCTCATCGCGCGCACCGACACGCACGCCGAGACGCTGCCGCTGCGCGCCGAACCGGTCGCCGAGTTCTACCGGAAGTATCAGCAGCTGCTGCGCACTCTGCACAGAGATGTGGAGCTGTGGCCCATGCCCGTCGAGATGTCCGACGCGGTGCGCTTCACGGCAGACCACCGGAGTTTGCCGTACGACGGCGAAGCGGTGAAGACGTTCTTTTACGGTCTCCTCGAAGCCGACGATATGCTCAAGCAATTCCGCAGCGATTTCATCGGCAAGTGCAGCCCTTCGCACTTCTGGTGGGGCAGCTTCGACCTGGCCTGCACGCGGTTCTCCGGACGGCGCGCGCCGCCGCATCCGGGTGGCATCCCCAATCTCAGTGATCGGGTCACGCGCGAAGCCTATTCACACGAGTGCTACAGCGCCGGCTGGTGGCCGGGCACGCCGGGCGGCCTCATACAGGAGCCGGCGTTTTACGCATACGCGTACCCGGAGCCCGACGGCTGCGCGACCGCGCCCGTCCGTCCGAAAGGCGCGCGCTACGAGCTGCCAATGCGCGAATGGCTGCTTCCCCACGCCTCCGTGGCGGAAGCAGCCGACGCGCATGCGCACGTGCAGGAGTTCCTGCAAAACACCTACGATACGGTCGCACGCCTGGGCGACTGGAGCCGCGAACTCGTCCGTTAGGCGGTTTGCTCGATCGGCATCTTCGCGGCGTTCTGCTCCAGCCAGCGATCGAAGCTCTGCAGACCCGGATACAGCTCCCGCGAACGTTCAACCGACCGAACGTCTGCCAGCTCGCGCTCGAAATCCTGGTAGTACTGGAACATGTTGCCGAGATCGTCGGCGCCAGGGAATCCGAAGCTCCGAAATTGCGCAGGAGTCACCGGTGCATACCGCACCGCCTCGCCCAACGCGGCGCCCATCTTCTGCGCGTACTGCGCGCCGGTCAGATGTTCGCCGGCCGCGCCGATCGTCTGGCCGATGAGCTCCTGCCCGCGCAGCAGGATGCCGTAGGCGACGCCGCCGATATCTTCCGCGGCCACGCCGGGCATCACCTTGTCCGCCATGGGCAGGTTCAGCTCAAGTACGTCCTCCGCCGTGCGCTTCGGACCGGATCCGAAATAAACGAAGTTGTCGAAATAGAACGAGGCGCGCAGGAAAGTGACCGGCACGTCGCGGTCGATGAAGAACTGGTCCGCTTCACCCTTGGCGTCGAAATGGGGCACCTTGTACTTGCCCATCAGCGTGGGGTAGCGCGCTTCGTCATCCAGCGGTACCTGCTTGCGCGTGTCTTCCAGCGTCGACCACACGACGTGCTGCAGCTTCGCGCGCCGCGCCGCTTCCGCCAGGTGCTCCGCCTGCTGCAGCTCGCGATCCGGCGAAAAGATCTCCCAATAGTTGGTCACGAAATACGCGCGCTGCGCGCCGTCGAACGCGCGCACCAGACTGTCGACGTCGTCCAGGTCGGCCGTCACAATCTCCGCTCCCGCCGCGCGCAGCGCCTGCGCCTTGTCGGAGTCCGGTTTGCGCGTCACCGCGCGCACCCGATAGCGGCCATCCGCCAGCGCCACGCGCGCGACACCGCCGCCCTGCGCGCCGGTCGCGCCAATGACCACGAGAACGTCCTTATGCTCTGCCATGACACCTCTCTCTGTGTTGAGATTTCGTTCTAACAGATAAATTGTCAAAAAAAGATCAGGAGCCTACTGCATCCAGCATACCCTCCAGGATCGAGCGAAGCGCGGCCAGGTCCTCGGTTGGCACCGCGCCCAGCACGCGCGCCAGGCAGCTGTGGCCGTCCTGATCGAGCTGCCGCAGCAAGTCGAGGCCGTCAGCCGTGATGCCGATGCGTACCGCGCGGCGATCCTCGGGATCCGGCTGGCGCTGCACCAGCCCGCGCTTTTCCAGCCGGTCGATCAGCCTCGTGACATCCGGACTGCGGGTAATGAGTCGCTCGCCCACCTCACCAGCCGACAGCCCGCGCGGTCCCGCCCCGCGCAGTATGCGCAGCACGTTGTACTGCACGTGGGAGAGGTCGGCGGTCGCCTTCAGATGAGCGGCCCACGGCTGCATGAGCCGGTACCAGTAGGTGGGCGTCGACTTGGCCAGGTGCT
>CBJLQC010000477.1:0-2781 GCA_966424955.1 uncultured bacterium
CGTGATGTAGTCGACCGGGTTGCCCAGCTCGTACAGGATCTGTTCGGTCACGACGGCGCGGGTGACCAGACCACCCGTCCCCTCGTGCTTGGTGACGACGAACGAGCCGTCGGGATAAGCTTCAATGATCGGATAGCCGATATCGGCCATGTCGGGCACCTGCTCCCAGGCAACCAGCGAATTGCCGCCCGACGCCTGCGCGCCGCACTCGTTGATATGACCGGCCGCCACACCGATCGCGAACTTGTCCCAGTCGTCGGGTGCCCAGCCGAACTCGTACGCCATGGGCGCGTAGGTGAGCGCCGTATCGGTGGACCGGCCCGTAATGACGACGGTCGCGTCCCGGCGCAGTGCTTCGACGATCGGCTGCGCGCCGATGTACGCGTTCGCGCTCTGCACCCTGTCGATGACGTCAGTAAGCGGACGCCCCGTGTCCAGATTGTTGAGGGCATGACCGGCGTCGATGAGTTGTTGCAGCCGCGGCATGATGTCGTCACCCATGACGACACCAACCTTCACCTTTCCGGCCAGGCCGGCCTGGCGCGCTTCGGCGAGCACCGCGTCGCGGCAAGCCTGCAAATTGACACCACCCGCATTGGCCACGACCCGGATCCCCTTAGCAGCACAATCCGGAAAGATCTCGCCCATGAGCGGCACGAAGTCGCGCGCATATCCCTGCGCGGGATCGCGCATGCGCTGCTTCTGCATGATCGACATGGTCACCTCGGCCAGGTAGTCGAGCATGAGGTAGTCGATCTGGCCTCTCCTGACCTGCTCGATCGGAGCGCTGAGCCGGTCACCCCAGAAGCCCTGGCCACTGGCTATTCTGATCTTGTTCTTAATCGGCGATGTCTCCGTTTCTCAACTGCGGCTTCACAGCGAACCAAATGGACCAATATGCGGTCCTGCATTATGCAGCGTAGCGCGCAGCGCCAATGACAGAACCTCGCGCGTATCTTCCACCGGGATCACGGCATCCACGAAGCCGCGCGCGGCCGCGTACCGGGCGTCGAGCTGCTGCTCGTAATCCGCGCGTACCGCATCCATGCGCGCCTGCAAGGCGGCGTCCGGCTCACGCCGCTTTTTCTTCAATACTTCCAGCTCGGGACCGAACAGCGCCATGACGGCGGACTCACCTTCCATGACAGCCATGCGGCCGGTCGGCCAGGTGAAGATGAAGTCGGGATCGAATCCCTGCCCGGCCATCGCGTAGTAGCCCGCGCCCGACGCGTGATTGATGGTGAGCACGAGCTTCGGCACCTGCGCGGTCGCCATGGCCTCCACGAATTGCGCGCCCGCGCGAATGATGCCGGAGTGCTCGGCCTCCGGTCCGACCATGAAGCCGCTCACATCCTGAATGAACAGGAGCGGCGTCTGATGGCGATTCATCGTTTCGATGAAATAGGCCGTCTTCTCGGCACTCTCCGTGTAGACGATCCCGCCAAAGCGAGGCGGCCCGCTTTCCGTCTTGATCATGCCGCGGGCATTCATGATGATGCCCACGGCGATACCATCGAGCCGCGCGGTGCCGCAAATCATTTCGCGCGCGTAATCGGCCTGAAACTCGTCGAAAGTGCCCTCATCCACGATCGTGTCGAGGACGGCGCGAATATCGAAGAGCTGCCGGTGGTCGTCGGGCAGCAGCTCGTAGAGCAGCTGCGCCGGGCGCGCCGCATCGCCGGGCGGACCGATCCGGCCGGCCGGCGTCGCATACGGCAGCTCGGATATCAGCTCGCGGATGCGCGCAATGCATGCTTCGTCGTCTTTCATGCGATAGTGCGCGACGCCGCTGATGACAGTGTGCACGCTCGCGCCGCCCAGCTCTTCCGAGCCGACCGTCTGACCGGTCGCTCCTTTCACCAGGTTCGGGCCGCCCAACCCCATGAAGCTGGTCTTTTCGACCATCAGGATGACATCGGAGAGCGCGGGCAGGTACGCGCCACCGGCCACGCACGGACCCATGACCGCGGCGATCTGCGGCACCTTGAGGTACCGGCGCATGATCGAGTTGTAGTAGAACAGGCGGGCCGCGCCGTATTGGCCGGGAAAAACGCCGCCCTGGTAGGGCAGGTTGACGCCCGCCGAGTCGACCAGATACACGATCGGGATGCGGCACCGCATCGCGATTTCCTGCGCGCGCAGCATCTTGGGAATCGTTTCGGGCCACCACGATCCGGCCTTCACCGTCGCATCATTCGCGACTACGACGCACGGCCGGCCATGCACGCACACCAGCCCGGTAACCACGCCGGCGGCCGGCGCCTGGCCATCGTAGCGATCATGCGCGACCAGCAACCCGATCTCCAGGAAGCTGCGATCCTGATCACGCAACAACTCGATCCGCTCGCGCGCGGTGAGCTTTCCCTGCTGGTGCTGTCGCTCGATCTTCTCCGCGCCGCCGCCCTGGCGGATGCGGTCGGACAGCTCGCGCAGCTCTTTGGTGAGAACGCTCAGTCGTGTGGGGACTTGCGCCTTAGTGCTGGAGGGCATGCTTGCTGAACCACTCACGCACGAACTCGATCGGCTCGCCGGTCGCCGTGCCCGGGCCGAACAGCTTGCCCACGCCCATCGATTCGAGCTGCTTGATGTCCTCTTCCGGAATGATGCCGCCCCCCAGGATCAGGATGTGATCGGCACCCTCGTTCTTCAGCAGCTCGATGATGCGTGGAAAGAGCGTCATGTGCGCGCCCGACAGGATCGAGAGCGCCACCACGTCCACGTCTTCCTGCACCGCCGCGCTCGCAATCATTTCCGGTGTCTGGTGCAGCCCGGTGTAAACGA